>NZ_JAAHGN010000279.1:0-7647 GCF_010672485.1 Moorena sp. SIO2C4
TTTCATTTTAGAGGGCGACACGAGCGATGTCTTGTTTTTTTTTTTTTTTTTACTTCCCATAAGGCTAAGAGCTTGCCACCCCAGTAGATCACATTGGTATTAGCAATATTTTTAAGTTTGATATCAAATAGATTGGCTAACCAACCCCCAGGCTTCTGAGTGCCAAACACTCCTCGATATACCGGTTTCCCCGCTTTCTGTTCCGCTAAGAAGCCCTCTGTGCATACAAACCGATTCCGAAAATGAGCTCGACCGTGATCAAATGCGATTGACCGTAGGTCACGCTACGCGATCGCACAAATCATCCCATCCCCATCAAATGGATGATGCACCCGGTAACCATTAATATCCAGCAAACCAGGACCATTCCGTAACCAAGTGCCCTGCAACTCCTGAGGAATTTCCCCTTCTACTTGATCAATCCAATAATCGTATTCATTGGGTTGGGAGTCATAACCTCTTGCCCAATCTTCCTGCATATAAATAGGAGGCTTATTTTCAGGCAGTTCTTGGTAATCATCAGCAAAAGCCATAAGTATAACCATCCTTCAAGTGGACCCTAAGTAAATTCTTGAGGTGTAAACTTATTGCCTTTTTTCCGGGAACTGTGTAATTAAAGGAGTTACTTTTGCTCCTAGGGTTAACCCTTCCAAACTCCCCCGTCAAAAGGTTTTTAGCTATATCACCACTGGACCACCCCTTAATAGGTTTCAATGGGTTATACCTGATGGGGTAGCCATATTTATTCAGTGCAGCTTTCTGCCTTCCTCCCTGTCCTTTGCAGGTAACCAACAGTGGCTGAGATGTCTTTAACACCAAAGTTTTGATATCTCCAACACAAGCGGCATCAATCCAATGCTGCTTAGGTAGTCCCAACCTAGTTCGGTTATATTTTGTCTGAGCACCCGTGCCGGTAACTACAGGTTTTATTTCTTTGAGTACCTTCACTATCTTGTTCCGAGTCGTATTTACCGCTGCTGCATCCATTAATGGTTGTTTTGCCTTGGTTTTGATTTTTTGAAGTAAGCTTGGCTTCTTCTTTAGGAATTCCTCTATAGGCTTATTCCCTTTCCGTCGATTGCATTTTTCGCAGGCCAGACAAAGATTGCTGACCCGGTCGCTTCCACCACATGATTTTGGGTGAATATGCTCAATCTGTAGAGGAACATTTTGCTTGCCACAATAGGCACACTCCCTTCCCCACTTCTCAAGCAAATACTCCCTCACTTCATACCCGGCCAGTTCACCTTGTTGGTACTCAGTACCATTGACTTCAGGATTCTGCATTTTTTGGGTGTCAAACTTAACTCTTTCGATCCAGATCTGATTGACTGGACAAAACTTGATCAGTCGTTTCACCCAGGTTTCAGTAGTTAAGACCCTGTGTTCCAAACTCGGAGCAATCCAACCCTCCGGACGCCTGCGGTTAAGGAACCTTGGCTTCCTGTAACGGGTATTACGATTACGTCTCCCACGCCTAACGGCGCTTCTGGATTCTAGTTTTTTCTTGATCAGTGCCCCTCTGTGTTCTAGCTCCATTGCCCAAATAACTTGGTCGTTTTGAACTATGGCAAACCCAGTAGTTTTACTTCCCGGATCTATCTTGATTTGACTTGGTGAGATAGTCGGATTTGGGATCGCAGTCTTAAGGATGATCGTAAATGGATACATTCTAAAAACCGCAGCTTTTCCTTTATCTAATAGGCGTCGTGCCTTCTTTGGCGATATAGGGTTTAGTGGTCGCTTGTTCGTATCAATAACAAATACGTAATTTTGCATTTTTAGTGCGCCTCAAATCGGTAATGTTTTCCTCGGCCATGTTGTAATAGCTTGTGTTTTGCCAACCACACATTTTGCCTTCAACTTAATAGTTGACGATAGAGCTGGGAGCTGGAGGTCACTCCCAGGTATCATGACTAAAACAACGTAGGAAACTAATCCTTGGCCTGCAACCTAGCTAGATAACTTCCGAGTTTTGCCGGGAATTACCAAGGCTTTTACTAGGTGGCTATAGGACACACCAGGTAAGATCACCCCATTGGCTTCTTTCTTTAACACATTTTTTATTTTTTATCAAGTCCTTAGCCAGATTATTTTATGAATAGTTTTTAACTTTATTTACATTTTATTACATTATCAGACTTTGTCTAGTGGCGTAGGGTGCTTTAGGGGCGGGCTAGCTCTGATTTTCCGCCTGTTTCCGCTTGAAACAGCCCGACCCGTAACGCACCATCAGGTCAAACAGCTTTAAGGGAACAAGGAACAAAAATGATCACGATGGATTTTGGCTCCCTATAATGCCTTGCTTATGCCTTAGAGACCCATCCCTGTAGCTCTGGCTAACTTTAATGTCACAAATATGTCACAAAAATTCACATCAATTGCTAGCAAATATAGGTATAATAATTTCTGTTATTATACCCAGCAGTAATAATTAGTATTGCTAGTAGCAATAGCAGCTTGAACCGACTATTAATCAAACATCAGTTGTCAGCAATTAGCCGTCAGCCGTCAGCTTAAAATAAAGCCCACGTAGCTTGCGTCAATGGGCAAGCTGATAGCTGATAACTGTTCGCGTAGCGTGCGCGTAGCGCATAAGCTGATAGCTTAAGTTAAATACCCCTCCCCAGGCTCAGGAGAACAAATCCCATGGCATTAGATGTCTTGAAACGCTATAACAGTCAGTTTGGTTTAGCGCTATGCTTAGCCATTAGCGGAGCGATCGCATTTTCAGCTAACCAAGCTCATGCTCAGATTACTCCTGATAGCACCTTGCCCCCGGGAGAAACCTCACAGCTAGACCTGGGCTCTGGTGAGGTAAATGGGAAAATTGTTGATCTAATTAAAGGGGGAGCAATCCGAGATATCAATTTGTTCCACAGTTTCCTAGAGTTTAATGTCTCAGACGGACAAAGCGTTTATTTTGCTAATCCAGCTGGGATTGAAAATATTATTTCTCGGGTAACTGGTGCTAATCCTTCTAATATTCTTGGCACCTTGGGTGTGGATGGTGGAGCGAATTTGTTCTTGATTAATCCCAAGGGGATTTTCTTTGGGGATAAAGCGAAGCTGGATGTATCCGGTTCTTTTGTGGGCACCACTGCTGATGGGATTGGGTTTGGGAATCAAGGAGTGTTTAGTGCCTCTAATCCAGAACCTCCGTCGCCATTGTTGACAGTTAATCCTAACGTGTTCTTCTTTAATCAAATTCCCGGTAATATTACTAGTCAAGCTAAGTTGGAAAAGCTAGCGGTTGATAATCTGTTGTTGCTCGGTGGTGATATTGAAGTTAGTAAGAAAGAGAATAGTAAGCAAGATAGTAAGATATCCACGAATGAAGGTGGGAATATTCTGTTAGCAGGATTGGGCGCACCAGGAGAAGTAGCTTTGACTCAAGAGGGTGACAAGCTGGGTTTAGATTTTCCCGATGGCGTCAAGAAAGGGAATGTTGTAATTAAAGATAGCGCTATAGAAACTTCGGTAGCGAAAGATAGCAATGTTGATGGTGGTGACATTGAAATTATTGCTGATTCTTTGGAAGTAGAAACTTCTAATAAAGAGCAGGGCATCTTCACCATAACTAAGGTCAATGGTCAGAAAGGCGGTGATATTGTTATCACCGCTGATGACTCAGTTTCCATTATTGCTTCTCGTGACGGAAGTCAGCATGGAATCTTTACCTTCACTGATACTGAAGGTGGCACAGGAGGCACTATTCAAATTACTGCTGGCTCCCTGATGGTGGAATCTGAGAAAGAAACACCAGGAATTTCGGCAAGAACAAAGGGAGATGGTGATAGCGGCAACATTACCATTGATGTGAGTGGCAATGTAGAACTGAAAAAGAAAGGTACGATTAGAACAGAACAAGTTGAAAACAAAAACGTAGATAAAAACGATAAAAAAGGCCGTCCCGGAGATGTCTTATTAAATGTCTTGGGCAATGTTACCCTCAACGATAACAGCCGACTTCAAATCTTTAATGGAGGGGCAGCAGATGGGGGAAAAATTACCATCTTGGCTGGGGGAGCAGTTGAGCTGAAATTCGGCAGCAAAATTGAGAATGTGGCTAAACAAAAATCTTCAGGAGCTAGCGGGGGTATTGAAATCCAAGCTAAGTCCCTATTGCTTGATTCTCGTAATCCGAGCGAACCTGAATCTAGGAGAGGTCAAGTCCAAATTACGGCTAAGACTGACAAAAACACTAGAGGTAACGGCGGGACGATAGACATCCGTGTGGGGTTACTGACGATGATTGGACCAAATAGATCAGGCTCTAGTGGTATAACGGCTAATACATCAGGAGCTGGAAAAGCGGGAGATATTACCATCATAGTTGATGGAGACTTCATCATGGAAGATCGGGCTAAAATTGAAGCGAAATCTCAAAAGGAAGCTAGAGGCGATGGTGGAAAGATAATTATTGAAGCTGGTTCACTTTCTTTAAGCAATAAGAGCAATATCACTGCTGAGGCTAAAAAGAGAAGTAAGGGAAAACCGGGAAATATTGAAATAACGGTTAAAGATAAGATTGAGATTACCGGCCAAAGCAGCGCCATCAAAACTCAGATAGATGAGGATGCTGGAAACAATCAAACCTTAGAAGGAGGCGCTGCTAACATTGACATTGAAGCTCGTTCTCTATCCCTCAAAGATGGAGGAAGAATAGAAGCGTCTACTGAGGGCATAATCCCAGCAGGTGATATTACAATCAATGCCACGGATTTTGTAGAAATTTCTGGTGTGAAAAGAGATACTAAAATAGCCACCCAAACTCAAACAGGAGCTGAGGGGAAAGGAGGGCGTATTGAGATCACAACACCCAGCTTGCGTCTATCGAATGATGCACGATTAGATGCTAAAAGCGAAAGTAACTTTCCCGGTGGTGATATCCAAATTGATGCCGATGACGTGCAACTAACCGATGGTGCTGAAATTATTGCTACTTCCGAAAAAAGCACAGAAAACCGAGGTGGGAGCATAACCTTAGATGTAGACACCTTGACCGTAAACAACAGTCAGATTTCTGCTTCTACCGAAAGAGGAACTGCAGGAAATGTGGAAGTGGTGGCTAAAGACTTAGTGTTGTTAACTGGAACTCTACCAAATAAGTCTAAATCTCCCGCAGGAATATTCACTCAATCAACCGAAGGTGGTACTGCTCAAAATGTGACTATAGAAACAGACGAGCTAACTGTCGAGAAGGGAGCACGAATAGCAGTAAGCGGTGTGCCATTAACAGAACAAGGGTTTCCAGAGACTGAAGTGGATGAGAACGGTGAGGTGGATGAGAGCAACCTAGGAGAGGCTGGCAAACTGACCATTAAGGCTGATTCTCTAACCCTAGACAACGGCCAACTTGTAGCTGCTACTGGAAAAAATCCCAAGGAAAACGAAGAAGCAGCAACTATTGATATCGATGTGCCAGGAGTGATCATACTTGATAACAATAGCTTAATCTTGGCTGATGCTACAGGTAAAAATGTCAAAGGCGGGAACATAACTATTGATGGTGGAGTATTAGTAGCGCTACCTCTAAATAATGATGACAAAGGTAGCGATATATTCGCTAATGCTCAGGATGGTGATGGTGGAAACATCAAAATCACCCTTCAGGGCTTATTCAATATGAACGTACTGGAAGATACTAGTGCGTTTATCGACCCATCTGGAAATATAGATCCATCCTTAGCTTTTCAGAATAATAGTAGTGAAATAGCAGCGCTTAGCTTTAGCGGCGGTCAATCTGGGACTGTGACCAGGGATATTACCAACTCAGCACAGGATCCTGAGATCTTACCAACATCACTAGTTGACCCCTCAGCATTAATTGTTGCTAACTGTCCCAGGAGTGGAAAAGTAGCGGTAGATGAACTGGGTGAATTCATTGTTACTGGACGGGGTGGCTTACCTCCAAGTCCCCTAGACCCCATCAATCAACGGTCTGTACTGGTAGATTGGATTACCCTTGATACCGAAGAAGAGACTATCGAAGAAGCTACCTCTACTCCTACTCCTGATGTCAGTTACCTACCCATGAGAGGGAAACGTCGTGCTGCCCATACTCCTACTCCTGCTCGTCCCAAGAAGAAAATAGTGGAAGCTCAGGGTTGGATAGTGGGGGAGGATGGTACAATTATTTTGACTGCTGAACCGAATACTGCTACTCCTAAGAGTAATTGGTATAGTCCTAGGTCTTGTGGTAGCAAGGGTTGAGCAATATGTTGGAAATTGCAGTAATTTTCGGCGTTGCTGAATTAAGGAATGAATGCGCGATCATATGGTTTTGTTAAAGCCCCCTAAATCCCCCAAATTTGGGGGATTTTGAAAGTTTTGTTCCCCCACCGGTGCGCTTTCCGTCGGCGAATTAAATTCGCCACGGGTCGCACCGCAGAATTGGGGGGCTAGGGGGGCGAAACCATACCCAGAATCAGCAACGCCCAATTTTCAGCATTGAGGATACTTATGGATAAGTATAGCGCTAGGTTAAGTGGATTCAGCTTAATCCAGTCAGTGTTGGAAATTTCAGCAATTTGGGAAAGAGTGCGTACGCGTAGCGGCTCGTACCGAGCATCGCAATGTAAAAGACTAGCGCTAGGTTAAGTGGATTCAGCTTAATCCAGTCAGTGTTGCTGATTTGAGCAATGTTGAGAGAATGCGATCGCGTAGCTTGATCTACGGTCAATCGCGCCTTTTTGAGCAACAAAGCGTGAAAATCCTTGACTGTTGGAAACTCCAGCAATTTGGGAAATCACGATAGTGCTAGCTTAATCAGTTTCGGTAGTTATCGAAAATTCCAGCAATTTGGGCTAATCATGATAGAGCTAGCAACAGCAACAAAGCGTGAAAATCGTTTACTGTTGGTAATTTCAGCAATTTGGGATAAGAGTGCGATTCGGGCTTTGCCCGACGCTTCGCGATCGCGTTGACTTGAGCAACGCGCGTTAGTTATCGAAAATTCCAGCAATTTGGGATAATTACGATAGCGCGCTTCTTCAGCAACGCCCGATAGTTATCGGAAATTACCGTAATTTGGGATAATCATTATCATACTAAATTGATTAACAAGGGGTGAAAATCCTTTACTGTCGTAAATTCCAGCAATTTGGGAAATCATGCGATTCGGGCTTTGCCCGACGCTTCGCGATCGCGCCTTTTTGAGCAACGCGCGATAGTTATCGAAAATTCCAGCAATTTGGGCTAATCATGATAGCGCGCTTCTTCAGCAACGCGCGATAGTTATCGAAAATTCCAGCAATTTGGGATAATCCCGATAGAGCTAGCTTAATCAGTTTCGGTAGTTATCGAAAATTCCAGCAATTTGGGATAATCCCGATAGAGCTAGCAACAGCAACAAAGGGTGAAAATCGTTTACTGTTGGTAATTTCAGCAATTTGGGATAATCGCGATAGAGCTAACTTGAGCAACGCGCGTGAGTTATCGAAAATTCCAACAATTGTGGATAATCGCGTACGCGTAGCGGCTCGTACCGAGCATCGCGTTAGCATGAGCAATTTCTATAGTTATCGAAAATTTCAGCAATTTGGGATAATCCCGATAGAGCTAGCAACAGCAACAAAGGGTGAAAATCCTTTACTGTCGTAAGTTACAGCAATTGTGGATAATCATGCGATTCGGGCTTTGCCA
>NZ_JAAHGN010000028.1:0-23383 GCF_010672485.1 Moorena sp. SIO2C4
CTTAAACCTACTTTCCCCATTGGCTACTGCATCAAGAATCCTAGGGTGGGCAGTGCCTACCAACCCCCTTGGCAAGCTTCATTATCTGTCTGATGCACTGCCCACCCTACATCAACTTAAACCTACCTTCCCCATTGGCTACTGCATCAAGAATCCTAGGGTGGGCAGTGCCTACCAACCCCCTTGGCAAGCTTCATTATCTGTCTGATGCACTGCCCACCCTACATCAACTTAAACCTACTTTCTGACTCGCCCTTTGCATCAAGAAAGAAAAAATTTGAGGGTTGACCCTCAACCCTCAAGTCTCAACTTTGAACAAATATAATCTATAAAACGGAGAGGGGGAGATTCGAACTCCCGGAGCCTTTCGGCTCGCTCGATTTCAAGTCGAGTGCAATCGACCACTCTGCCACCTCTCCTGGCAAATCTATATTAACAATCCGTGGGCTCGGATGGCGACCATCTATACAAAGTTTTATACCACCAACGCTTCAGAAGTCTCGTAAAGCAATTCTTTAGATACTACTGAGTAATCCTTACCCACCCAGACCAGGGAGACTTGATCCACTATACCGCCTTTGAGAGACACTATCGAAAAATTCCGCAATCGGTCTGTATCAGTTTCGATAATTCGAGGCACACTGGCTGCATTTAAGTATACAGTCCCTTCCGGACTAGTAACAATCATTGTTCGTAGTCGGTCTTTGGTGTGCTTTAGGATGTGGTGCATATGACCAAAGGTGACTAAGGGAATGTTTTTACCCAAGGAATAGGTTTTTGCGATCGCATCTTCCAAATCCGGGTCCCCATGATCACCACCAGCAGGATACCAGTCTTTCCCACAGGGAGCTTCTGCTTGATCACCTAGTCCCGTCGGACCATTATGACCGATCAAGATTACCGTTTCGTAAGCCGCACTACGCACTGCTGCTAAAATGCGCTCCACTGATTCAGAAAAGCTATTAATCCCATACTGTTCCCTGTAAAACTTCTTATTCCGCCAACTCTGCCCGCCCCAACTGTAAGGGCGAGCACCAACTACAGAGAGATTTAAATCTGGGAAGTCAAGGTAACCATAACCCACATGGGTTGACCCCAGTAGGTTCAACTGTTGCTGTACCCTATCTTCTACTTCATGGTCATAAGGACACTTTTTCCTTCCCCATTCCGAGGCAGTATACCAAGCATCATGGTTTCCCATAATCACTGCCTTGGGTAGGTCAATAGCAGCAATCATCTGGACTATATCCACCGCCTCATTGCCGAAATCCCCGACAAATAAGACCAGATCCACACCCAACTGCTCAAGAGCTATAGCATCTTCCGCTTCCCACAGTTGATGAATGTCTCCAACAACAGAAATTTGGATTGATTGTTTTTGATGAATGGTCATACTTGTCTTACTATCGCCCCTTTTCCAGCATAAAGGCAAAAGGGCCAACAGTAATATGAAATCCAAAAAAGAATACTACATATCACCCTATTATCCCATTATCCCATTATTCCATTATTCCATCACCCCTTTGCACAGAGCTTGTTTATGAGCATCCGGATCGAGCAGCTGATGGCTGAAGAATAGATTAAGTGTAACTTTCCTTGAGGAGTGTCTAACGGTACTGAGGTATTCGTGATGGCTGATCTGAAACTATTGGCAAATTCTACCGTCTCTACTCTCTGTCCCCCCTTAGGGCTGTTTAATCTGCTCAATAGTATCTAGTCTAATGGGCAGATAGGGGAAATAGCTCAGATCACGGAGATCAGAAATACTTTATTCTTCCATTGTTCCATTCTTCGCCACCTTCGGCCTATTCCTCTCCTTGCTGTGAAGCACCATGAATAACACTTTCACAGGAAACATCAACGTAAGCGGTTAGTAAGAAGCGTATGTCTAGACTAGCGTTTAGCCCAGGGGCAGGACCAGAACAGTTAATCAATGGACGTTATCAAGTTATTGACATCCTTAACCGTGTGAGCTGGGGTCAAACTTATATTGCGGTAGACACTTACCGACCGGGAAATCCCCAATGTATTGTTAGACAATTCCGTCCTGTTAGTGATGACCCTGACTGCTGGCAAGCTGCAAAAGATATATTTCGTCGTGAAACTAAAATTTTGGAGATTATCTGTCAGCATGACCAAGTTGCCCAAATTTTAGATTGCCTAGAAATTGACCATAGCTTCTACATAGTTCAAGATTTCATCCCTGGACGACCCCTGAGTGAGGAACTCAATCAACCTTGGAGTGAAAGCAGATTGATTACTCTGCTACAAGAGGTTTTAGAAATTTTGGCATTTGTCCATCGCCAAGGGGTGATTCATGGTGATATCAAGCCAGACAATCTGATCCGACGATCAGACGATAGCAAGTTAGTTTTAACTGACTTTAGCGGTATTAAGCAGGTGCGGACACCATTAGTTGGTGTTCAATTTAGTGCCATAGCGGCTTTGGGCGCATTCGGGTATATACCAACAGAGCAGGTTCTGGGTAAACCTCGTCCCTGTAGTGACCTATATGCTGTAGGGATGATTGGCATTGAGGCACTCACAGGACTCAAACCCATACAGCTAGAAGAAGACCCATTAACCGGAGAAGCCCTTTGGCAGGACTACGCCACAGTCACTAAAGATTTCGCTGCCATTATTCAGCAGATGGTGCGCTATTACTTCAAAGACCGTTACCAGTCTGCTGATCAGGTTTTGGAGGCACTCCATTCCTTAACTAGTTCTAAACCATCTATAAACTTACCAATGTCCCCAGCACCACCAACATCCCCAAACCCCTACAAAGAAAAAACTGACGATACTCTGCTTGAGCCAATTGAACCAGAGACTCTTCAAACCGAGGAAACAGAGGAAACAGAGGAAACAGAGGAAACAGAGGAAACTTATTTTCCCTCTGTGCCTACTATTCCTAAAAGAAGGGCTAGTGGACTTAATCTCACCGCAATCGGAGTTTCCACATATCTAGCCTTATTAGTCGTAGCTGGAGGCTACTTTTTACTCAAGACTCCCAACCAGGCAGAAACTAAGCTAGCACAGGCTGAGCAAAAGTACCAGGAAGGAGATTTAGAAGCAGCACTGAACCTGGTAAAATCGATTCCGGAAGATAGTGAAGACTATCAGGATGCTCAAAATGCGATCGCTCAGTGGCAAAAGGATTGGAAAGATGCCAAAGCCCTATTCCCCCTCATCAAAACCGCCTTTGACCAACAGAAGTGGCTAGAGGTAGTTGAGCAGGCTAGTCAGATTCCTAATATTGTCTTCTGGCAACAGCAAATAGAACCTATGGTCAGCCAAGCTCAAGCCAATCTTGAGAAGGAAGCTTACCAGTTACTAGAGCAAGCTTACAACCAGGCTATCGAGAGAGACTTTACTGGTGCACTCAACACATTTAAACAAATCCCAAAGGGAACAAAAGCCTACGCTACAATTCAAGAAAAAGTTCCTGAGTACACTCAAAAGCGAAACATCAAAGCGAACTTTCTTCTTCAGCAGGCTTACAATCGAGCCGCTCAGCAAGACTTTACCGGTGCATTGGTATATTTGAAAAAAATTCCTAAACATACCGATGCCTATGCTAAGGCTCAGTCAAAAATTGTTGACTATACCGCTAAGCAAGAAATTAGGGCTAACTATCTATTAAAGATGGCTGATAATCAAGCTGTTTTGAACAACTACACTAAGGCTTTGGATTATTTGAGACAAATTCCTGAAGGTACCTCCGCCTATGCCAGAGCTCAAGCCAAAATTCAGCAATATACTCGATAAGCTGTTGTGCCTTTCAACTGTCTATTATTGAAATCAAATAAAGAAGATATATCCCAGTGTCCTTTTGCCTTAAGCTATCAGCTAATAGCTGATAGCTTACCTGTTTTACCCTACAGTAGTTAATTGATATTTTCTACTAGCCACTAACCTGTTGCGGCGATTCATTCCTACTTCTATCATAGCAGGCCTTTCTCTGTTCACTACTTCGGTAAATTTGCCGGAATTAGCCATAACTTGTCTACCTGGTGCGTAAGCTTCAATCACATTACCGCTCACAGCACACATCACCATTAAATAGTCACAAACTGGGCATTCAGTTTTGGTGACCTGATCTCCAGCACAAGCATAATGTGATGCTTGAGAACCGATTAAGTAGTGACGTTGAGCCATATTCCCACAGTTTGGACATCGCACTGATTGAGTTGTCTCCATTGCCGATTCTCCTCATTTACATGTCATTGCTTGAAGGAAATAAGTCAGAATTTAACTCATAATTCAGAAAGTTTTTTAAATTTTTCTGTTTTTAATTAACCCTGAAGTTGCTTTTCAAGGGCGGCAGTAAATTTTTCATAGGGAACAACTCCTACAATATTTTCTACCACCTCACCGCCCTTAAAAATCAGCACAGCAGGAATACTGCGTATCCTGTATTTTTTGGCAGTAGCTTTGTCGGCATCAATATCGATTTTTACGACCTGAACGCGATCTTTGTAGTCTTCAGCAAGTTGTTCCATGAAAGGACTAATCTTACGACATGGACCACACCAAGGGGCTGTAAAATCCACGACTACTGGCCCTTCATAGGTTAAAATTGAATCAAATTCACTGTCTTTGATGTAAGGCACTGTACTCATGATATACTCCTTAAATTTTTGAAAACTACCACAAACTTATAGTCAAGGATCAACGGTCAATGATCAACATAGTTACCACTTTTATCTTCCCTTAAAAAGAGGGGCGGTTAATCGGTTTGAATAGCTGTAATAACCAGGATGGCTAAGGCTATAGTTTGGTTTACCATAGTTGTATGAAGTTGCTTGATGCATTAAGTTATGGCTGCTGAGGAATTAGAAAGGGATAGCCTGATCGAAAGGCTAAACCAAGGTAGACAAGCGAAGGCAACTATGGGTGGCTATGCAGGTTATGGTTCACCGGCCTTCGGTCAACGGGCCCTAAATGGTGAGTTGGTGGATGATCCCCAAGAACAGCATGTAATTGAGTTAATTCGCCGTCACCATAAATCGGGTAAGTCATTACAACAAATCGCTAACTGGCTCAATCAGCATGGCTATACAACCAAGCGTGGTCAGCAGTGGAAACGGATCTCGGTTAAGCGGGTTTTAGACCGGCTATACGGTAGAACCCCTAGGGTGTCTAGTTTGCCTCAAAACCCCAGTCAAGGAAACTTAAAAGAGTAAGCTCCAAGCTGGTAAAGTAGTTAGAACACCTTCAACACAAAGTTAGATAAGCCAGAGAACCTGATCGGACAATTCCATCGGACAATTCCATCGGACAATTCCATCGGACAATCCCATCGGACAATTGCCAAGCTAGGTCAGCAATGCCTAATTATTTGCCCCTAAGCCCACATGGTTAAAGTCCCAGGTAACCTGGCAACCTCTGAAAGCCAAAAGCTATGTCATATAAGGGTTAAAGATGATTTTGCTGTAACATCTATTTATTATAGACCTTTATACAAGTTATGTGCATATTATTTCTATATTTGCGGGATTTTTCCGTAACATCCCTCTAAAAAAACCCAGGCTCAGTAAATACACCAGCGCCATAGTTTTAAGCGGTTGGCGGCGGTCGTAGGTCATGGAAGTTCACCCATCAAATTAACTATGCAACTTAACGATCGACTTATCTGCGCCCCAACCCTAGAAGAAGCAATTGACCATCAGCCTTTGATCGTTGCTCCTGACACCCTTCTAATCGACATAATTGCTTTGATGAGTCAGGAGCGAGGCAAAAGTTGTTCATTGCCCAATTTCCACTCACCATCAGACCAGCTCAGCATTCGTGAGCCACGGTCTAGCTGCGTTTTGGTAATGGACTCAGACCAGTTGCTGGGAATCTTTACTGAGCGCGATATTGTCCGGCTGACGGCTAATGGCATTAACTTTCAAGAGGTAACAGTAGCTGAGGTCATGGCACAGCCGGTGATTACGTTTCCTCAAACTGCTTGTCGGGATATCTTTGCCGCCTTATTTATATTTCGTCGGTTTCGGATTCGCCACTTACCAATTGTGGATGATCATGGTCAGCTAGTGGGTGTTGTCTCACCAGAGCGAATTCGCCAGGTATTGCGACCAGCCAATCTGCTCAAGTTACGGCGGGTATCAGAAGTGATGACCCCCCAGGTGGTTAATGCCCTTCCAACTGTCTCAGTATTGAGTTTAGCCCGACTCATGAATAAGCACCGAGTTAGTTGTGTGGTCATTACCTCCGACCATGGAGAGGATAACTGTATGCCAGTGGGGATTGTCACAGAGCGGGATATTGTCCAATTTCAGTCTCTGAAGCTGAATTTGTCTAAAGTCCAGGCTCAGGATGTGATGAGTACACCTCTATTTCTGCTGAGTCCTGAGGATTCTCTATGGACAGCTCATCAGGAAATGCAAAAGCGTCGTGTGCGGCGATTGGTGGTGTCTTGGAATTGGGGTAAAGAAATTGGTATTGTCACCCAAACAACCCTGCTGCGAGTGTTTGACCCAATGGAAATGTATGGGATTGTGGAGACATTGCAGCAAACCGTTGAGCAATTAGACCCAGCCAAAGAATCCGTGAACAAATCCCACAAAGCCATTCCCCCTGGTGAAGAATCTGGGGAGGTGGCAGAAAATGCGATCGCTTTATCAGGAGATAGGTTTAATCATAAATCAGAGCCACCCAACACAGACCAAAACACAGACCAAAACAGAGAACTAACAGTGATTTTGTCACAACCCATAGAGGGTCAAGCATTAAATACTTCCCAACAGTGTGAGGCTTTCAAATACCCCAAAAGTAAATTGGGTACCACTCAAGATTATCAACTGTGTATCCTGCTCAACACTATTCAAGCTATTCTAGAAAACCTAGCTGACCACTCTACCCTATCATCAGAATTACGTCAAAGCCAGCTTAAGTCAGCCTTAGATAATCTTGATAAAATGCGAGAGCTAATACAGAAAGCCCAAAACCAGTCTTGTCAGGATCAGGTCTTGGTAGATCAGCTAGGTACTTCTAGCAGTTAAGCTAATCCAGATTTAAGGGGCATATTTGACTTGGTCTGAATTTGTTGAAGGGTGTTCGCCGTAGGCGTCCCTTGTTGGGTAGGTTAACGGTTAACAAAAACTAATTGGAATTCCTTTAGTGCTGGTAAAAAGTTTTTGTTTTCATGACTAGGGCGCGTCAGTTTAATCAGGGCAAAACGTTGGATAGGAGTTAGTGCTGCCCACTGTTGAGTAGTTACTACAACTCCAAATTCCATAGCTTTTTCCGCCACGGTAGATGGAATTACCTGAGAATTCATCCAGGGAGCTTGGGGGTCAACAGGTAAATTAGAAGCCGGTTTTCCTGTATAGTTTATAACTAGGTGTTGAACATAGTCTCCATACTTTTGGATTGACTCAGTCGTAGTGCAGGGTATCTCTACCAGTTGTTGACGCTCGTGTTGATTAAACTGATGCCAGTGGCTCAGGTTAAGTTTGATGCCGCAAGTATCTAATTTCATCCGCACTTGCATAGGAATGCACCGTAAAGAATCCACAAAATCCGTTTCAAATTGGAAAAAATTAGTCATAGTCTTCTCAATCTTATTCATTAATGAAGTTTTCTTGTGCTAGTACTGCGGATAATCCAGTAACTAATTGATAGAGATATAATGGCAATTGCTAATCCAATTACCTGGCTTCCAGAAGTTTTTTCCAGGTCAAGAATAATGATTTTACGGGCAACGGCAATTAAAGACGTAACAACAACTAACTCAAGTTGAATAACATGTTTTCGCAGATAAGCGGTTATATTCTCTAAAATTTCTAGTGCAATGAGAATATTTAGAAACAGTCCAAATATTTTGAAAAGTGTTTTGCTCAAAACTATTGCTTCTGGATTGGTTATTTCTTTAACTAGTGAGATAACTAGGCTTCTAAGTGCAACCAATATTACCACCACCATCACCAAAGAGAGAACTTTGGAAACAAAACCCTCGAACAGATTTAGCCCGTATAAAAAATTCTCATCTTTGCCTGCATTTCTAAGTTTTTGGAAGAGTTGTCTTAACCGCCTCATAGGAATAGGTTAGTAAAAATACAGATGATGGTTGATTTTAACACTTCGACGGGGTATAAACGGAACAGATGAGTCAATGTTGTGGTTGCCTTTCCCTGATGCCACCCCCAGGGTAAGCGCCAGAAAAAATTGCCCATAATGTGCATTGGCTGGATATCGGTTGATCGTGGCTCGAAACCCCTATAATCTCGTAGAACTTGATTCTCAATAGAGTTTAATAGTTGATAATGAACCCAGTTTTTTCTCAATAAGCTACAGCTTATTGATTCTTGCGCTTACCCTGATGCCACCCCCCTTGTTCAACTATCACAATCTCTATGACGTCATAAAGCCAAGACGATCGGCAAGAGGGAGGGCGTTGCTGATTCATGCAATGATTGAAGGTAATTGGGAATTGGGAATTGGGAATTGGTCACTGACCCGACTACACTTGACGGAGTTCCTTAGTTCAGTAACCCTAGAGGGAGAATAGACCCGAAGAGGGGACAGAGGGGGCAGATTGACCATGATATTTGTCACAAAAATTTACATTGGGGGTGGAGCAAGATTTAGTAAACATATAGTAAAGATTTGATTAAAGTTATCTTTAAGTTGAGCAGGGTGACATATAGGTCCTAGATTTCCTTCTCAGCTTACTCAAGATTACGTGAAGATTGTGTGAAATTTGCGTAAATTTGGTAATTTTGTGAAGAAAATATGAACAAAATGTGAATGTAGAAAAGAAATGTGAGTTTTCGCTTGACAATTACCCCTTGAATTTACTAGATTTCCTTTTGTAGATGAACAAAGTTTCAGGTTCAAGATCATCGGCGTGAAATATAACTTCATCAACCTGACAGCCAAACCAATCCAATTTTGGATTTGTCTTTTTTGAAAGAATCAAAGAGGGTAACTATGCTCAAGAAGCTTGATTTTATTGTTTCAGCTCACTCGGCCAGCTTTTTGAATAGAACTTGTAACTACTTCAGGTTAGACGCCATCGCCGTTATGGAGCTAAGGCTGAGTAGATATACTCAAATCGTTCAGCTCAGCAGTTAGCCACACAGAAACTCTAGATAAAAACTCTATAATATTGGTAAATTCAGGTGCTCATCTGTTTCGGTGTCTAGGTGTTTGGGGATTTACTCCAGACAACATAAAATTTTTCTGTCTAAAGACAGAGGAATTTAAAGAGGGTTTGTATTTTTTGTTGTTGTAACTGGCCTGAAATAGGATCAATATTTCACGCTCATCTGCGCTTACTCTATGTAGGCAAGCCTCTGGTATTGTGAAAAATTAGGTGTAACATTAGGTGTCACAACAGCATCAACTTTGAAAAAATCATCCGACAGACTCATGAACATACCATTAGGAAAGCGGAAGCCATCGCCGCGTTCTCTAATCCAGCTTTTTACTAAGAGGTTTTCAGGGGTGCTTAGCAAATTGAACCTAAAAGCAGTAGGTTTAAATCCCACTGACGACCCTAGCCATAGCTGGCAGTGCTGTGGGTTAACTATCTCGAACCGATTGCTGAGGGTTCTTACATCTGACACCTCCGACACTGGTGTTGGCACTGAAGGCATTGAACACGATAGCAGCTTCCGGAATGATGTGCTATCGTCAAACGTATCAGTCTCGGTGGGAGCAAAAAAGGGGGCAATCAGCTTACTGCAAGGGATGTTCAATCTCCTGAAAGTATTTTGTGACATAACTGCAATCACTGAGCTGCCCACATTACAAGGGACTCATATGGGGCTGATTGGGAAAACTCAACCCCACTGGCAAGTATTTAGATTGGTAATCGATCTCAAACTCAAGTCGGTTCTACTCCAGCAGTTGTTAAATCGATTGTGGCCAATGATCATGGTGGAATATGTTGAGTGAGTGAGCCTCAACATATTCCACCGATTAATCCTTGGGTTGAGAGTTTGTTATTGTCCCCCACGCTAGTTTGTAGTAGCTTAAGTGTTTATACAAAGCGTGTTTATACAAAGTTTAGACAAACAACTATGAGCTAAAAGCCCATAGTCAGCTACGTGGTTCAATTGCAATAATCCAAAACCTGTTCCAAGGCTTAATTATTACCCCGGTGAACTGGCAACTTCCCTTTGCCAGTTGGGTATAGACCATTACATGATGTCGTTAATTCTGGGTGACTACCATGGCCAAAAAATTACTCTCAATAACTAGTAGACCATCAACTAGTAGAACATCTCAACCAACGTCAACCTCTACGAGCTCTGAACAAGTCATGAATAATGAGCAGCTTAACCAGGTCGTAGAAGCTATCATCGCGGGCAAGTATTCTTGGGCTTGTGTGTTAGTTCTGCGTTTTTCTGGTTACAACCCCCTCCATTACATCCCTTACCGAACCTACAATCGCTTAATCAAAGAAAATAGTCAATCTGGTAAGCATCCAGTTGGCAAAACCCCTGTCTCACAATCACAGGTTGTTAGTAAGGTCTAGTCAGGGTTAGGGAAAGTTGGGAGATTCATCAAGTCTGAAGTTAACCACCTGCCTAGGTCAGTTTGATTGATTATTGATGCAGAGCCTAGTTTTCAACGTCTTCCCGTTTAATCTGTTGAACTGCACTCGCATCAACCGCACTATCTGCTTAGATCTAGCTGACATCTATTGGCTTGATGAGCTGGCTGATGACTTGACCTCCTATCTCCCTTTCCCCAACCCTTATGGGTTTACTTTACACCAGATGCTCTAGGGGGAATTTAAAGTTTCGATGAAGTTTACTTAAAGTATTTGTGAATTTTTTGTGAATTATTGGTAACTAGCCGGTTAATGACTTGACAAAAACTAAGTTATTAGATAAATAAATGTAGTTCATTATAAATGGTTAATTGTAAATGGTTAATTGTTAAAAATCAATTTTCAATGTTTAACATATGAAGAATATAATCAGGGATTCAGCAGAGCCTAGTAAACCACCGTCTTCTATCAACCCAGACCCTGCTAGCAATTTATCAGTGGTGCTTCAAAGCTTGACCCTAGACTCAGTCGATCCAAAGCTCAACTACGAATTTAGTCAATCATTTGACCTTGATCACTTCCAGCTAGGGGATAAAATCCTTGCCTATACTAAACCAGAGCTATCCCAAGATTCTGTTGAGATTGAACAAGATCACCAATATCTTTACCTAGTTTGTCAGGGTCGGGTACGACTACTAGGCTTTGATGCTGAAAAACAGCGGGAGGTTTCCATACAGGTACTCGAAGAAGGGGAAACTTTTGGTGCCTATGATCTCTTAGGTAGTCTATCCTATCCTTACAGAGCGATCGCAGCGAGTTCAGGACAAGTTGCTCGTATTTCCCTAAATCAACTCTTGCCTTGGTTGGAACGGTTGCCAAAGTGGTCGGAAATCCTGGGGAAACAAGCCCAGCACCGGCAATGCCTAATTTTCTTCAAGACTTTGACCAATTTGCGATCGCTTAACGGTGTTACCCTAAATCAACTGTTGCCCTACATCGTAGAAACACGCATTGAGGCTGGGGAGTCTCTGGTGTCCTCTTCCCAAGCTGGTCATTGCTGGCTACGTAGTGGTCAAATGGGAACGCCAGAAGGAACAGAGGCAAATTCCTCTGCTCCATTTCCTAGCATCGGAGAAAGTTGGGGATATCCGATGCCAGTACCCACAGATTGGATTGCCCAAACTGATGTATTGCTTTACCAGCTGCCTCAAGAGCATTGGCAAGCGGCTTGCGCGATCGCACCAGTTTTGGCTAACTCCACCGAGTCACCGGATCAGGAGAACAGGCAAAGTGCTAAAAATGGTGACGGTAAATCTCCATCGGATCAAGGCGTAGTTAACAAGACCCATACTCCGTCACCACATGCAAACCAGACTAGAGCACGACCGACTCGGCGAGTTTTAGAAACTCCTAAGCAACAAACGCCCCTTGAACCCAGTCAGTCAGAAAGCTTTGATTTTCCCAAACCAGCAAAGCCGGGTGGGAGATTCCTAAGGTTTTGGCAGCGCTATCCTTTTATTGAGCAGCAAGCTTCTTCTGATTGTGGTGCTGCCTGCTTAGCCATGATTGGGCAGTATTGGGGCAAACGCTTTGCTCTCAACTCCCTGCGGGAACTGGCGGGAGTGGGTCGTTCTGGTTCATCCCTCAAAGGTTTAGCTAAAGCAGCGGAAAGTTTAGGGTTTCAAGCTAGTCCAGTCAGGGCTTCTTTAGGTCGCTTAGCGGATCGGAGTAATCCTTGGATTGCTCACTGGCAAGGAGATCACTATATTGTTGTCTACCAGGTAAAGGGTAATAAGGTACTCGTTGCCGATCCAGCAGTGGGGAAGCGATCGCTTGCTCGCAAAGACTTTCTCCAAAGTTGGACTGGGTATGCCATGCTATTGGATCCAACTCCCCAACTAGCAATTACTCCCAGCGACAAACGTTCTTTAGGGCCGTTTTGGGGATTGCTATGGCCCCATCGCTCAGTCCTGCTGCAAATTATCTTGGCTACCCTCATCCTTCAGGTTTTTGGTCTGATTACTCCCTTATTTACCCAGATCATTCTTGACCGGGTGATTATTAACAGAAGCCTTGTCACTCTCAATGTCTTCTCCATTGGTCTAATCATCTTTGGCCTTTGGACGATTGGGGTTAGTCTCACCAGACGCTACTTGCTGGACTACTTTTCCAATCGGCTTAGTCTCACCTTCGTCAGTGGCTTCATTAACCATACCCTGACCTTACCCCTGAAGTTTTTTGAATCCCGCCAGGTGGGGGATATCCTGACCCGAATTCAGGAAACTGGAAAAATTCAGGGTTTTATAACTCAGCAAGCGATTGCGACTTGGCTAGATGTGGTGATGGTGTTTGTCTATATTGGACTAATGCTCTACTACAATTGGCGCTTAACCTTGCTGGTGCTGGCAACGATTTTCCCCATCGCCATCTTGACTGTGATTGCCAGTCCCTTTCTACGCCAGGTGTCCAGGGAAATCTTTAAAGAAGCAGCCCAACAAAATTCTATGTTAGTGGAAATGATGTCAGGGGTTGCTACTGTGAAAACGGCGGCTTCGGAACAAGAAGTGCGCTGGCGCTGGGAAGATCGCCTCACCAATCAGTTGAATGTACAATTTAAAGGTAGAAACCTGGCTAACGGGTTAGGGTCAATTAGTTCTCTAATTAATACTCTCAGCAGCACCGCTTTGCTTTGGTTTGGCGCTAGCTTAGTAATTAATGAGCAGCTTACTATCGGTCAGTATGTCGCGTTTAATATGCTCATTGGCCGAGTCACTGGTCCGATTTTGGCTCTAGTGAATCTTTGGGATGAGTTTCAAGAAATCTTGGTGTCTGTAGAACGGCTTAATGATGTCTTATCTGCTAAGCCAGAGGAGAATCCTCAAGAACCAATGTTGGTTCTACCTGAGATTAAGGGTGATGTAATATTGGAAGATGTTACCTTCCGATACTCCGAGGATGAGGATCGCAATATCCTACAGAATATTTCCCTACAGATTAGGGCTGGAGAAACCATTGCTCTAGTGGGGCGCAGTGG
The DNA here is from genome assembly GCF_010672485.1 of Moorena sp. SIO2C4. Classification (NCBI taxonomy): domain Bacteria; kingdom Bacillati; phylum Cyanobacteriota; class Cyanophyceae; order Coleofasciculales; family Coleofasciculaceae; genus Moorena; species Moorena sp. SIO2C4. The sequence continues at coordinate 13,542 of NZ_JAAHGN010000028.1, forward strand.
CTCTGGCAAGAGTACCTTGGTGAAGCTACTGCAAGGTCTCTATCATCCGACTAATGGTCGTATTTTGATAGATGGACACGATATCCGCCATATTTCCCCCCAATCTTTGCGTTCTCAAATGGGTGTGGTACCCCAAGAATGTTTCTTGTTCTCGGGGACAATTGTCGAAAATATCACTCTCTACCGACCGGATTTCAGCCTGGATGAAGCCGTAGAGGTAGCCAAACTAGCAGAAGCTCATGCTTTTATTCAAGGTATGACTTTGGGATATAATACAAAAGTAGGAGAGCGAGGCTCTACCCTTTCTGGTGGACAGCGACAAAGGATTGCCATAGCCCGAGCCCTATTGGGCAACCCCAAGATTCTGATTCTGGATGAAGCGACTAGCTCCCTAGATACAGAATCCGAGCGCCGCTTTCAACAAAACTTAGCTCGCATTAGTCGCGATCGCACTACCTTCATCATCGCCCACCGCCTCTCTACAGTGCGCAATGCTGACTGCATCCTTGTCCTAGACCGAGGTGTTCTGGTCGAGAAAGGCAACCATCAGGAACTCATGGATCGTCAAGGTCTTTACTATCATCTAGCACAGCAGCAGCTAGATCTTTAATAGATCGTTAACAAGTGCTCATTAGTCATTAGTTATTAGTTATTAGTTATTTAGTCATTAGTCATTTGTAAATCCCCATAGACCCTGGTTAGTCACAAAGGACTAATGACTAAGAAAATTTGAAGCTACCTATGACTATATCAAACTATGTAAAAATTTGCCAATTTGGCAACACAGTCATGTGAAAAGGACTAATGACTAATGACTAATAATTAATGAAATTTGAAGCTAGCTATCACTATGTCAAGCTTTGTAAAAAGCTGCCAAAAATCTGCCAATTTAGCAACATACTCAGATGAAATTGATCTTTTATCAGAAAAGTGGAAAAGCCCTGTGTGAATATAAGGGGATGAAAACGTGTTCAGATATGGCTCCACACCCATTTCGTAACCACCGTTTAGAATCCCCTGAGAATTCTCCATGACGCACACTCACCGGAGAGTTTAATTCCAATTCCTTTGTTTAATTCATTCCCATGCACCCCACTAAAGGTGAGACGCAGGTAACTTGGAGAGCCTAACCCTAGGGTCAGTCCTGCTCAAGTCCACACCTCACAGCGTGCTCAGGCAATAGGTTTGACCGACCGACGGCTACTTAAAGGGGAAGGGTTTAAGTTCTGATCTCGGGGTGCATTGAAGCTATCTGAAAAAGGGGCAAGTAGAGTCAGGTAATGCCAAAGATTTCGGCCTGCCCAACAATACCAAACTCACCCCGGGAAGCTAAGGGCAGCACGAGAATTGGTCGCTTTCTTTCCCAAAACATTGGTCATTTCCCTAAAATGTTAATTTAGCGTGATCTACCACCATGACACAAGCAAAACCAATCAACTCCCCACCTGAGGCGGCTACGAGTCGTCAGGGTAACGTCGTTTTAATGCCATCAGGTCGCCTGAGACCTGATTATGACCAAGAGCCAGGCTCACCCAGCACAGAGGTAGGAAGCAATACTGCCAATGCTCCTAGTACGTCCAAATGGTCAACCTCGATACAAACTACCCTCGACCAGCCTCCGGCGAACCTTCCCCGGCTCTTGATGTTGGGTGGATTAAGCTTCTGTACGATATTTGTGGCTTGGGCAACGTTTGGGCAGATTGATGAAGTCGGTAAAGCTCATGGAAGCTTAGTGCCAAAAGGCGACGTTTATAAAGTTGACCCGATTGAGCCAGGCAAGATTGCTAGTATTAAGGTCAAAGAAGGGCAAGCGGTTAAAGCTGGGGAAGTCTTGGTGGAACTGGATACAGAGCTTGCCACTCAGGAAGTAGAACGTTTAGAGAAAGTTCTTAATGCAGACCGGATTAGGTTAGTTCAGATGCAAGGACTGCTTGAAAGAACCCGTCTAGAAGTAGAAACTCGTGAGCAGATTACCCAAGCAGAAGTTCAAGCACAACAAGCTTCGATCGCACGAGCACAAGCTAGTGCATCGGCAATTAGACAACAAATCATTCAACATCAGTTAGCTAAAGCTGCTAATCGCGAACGATTACAACGGATGAAGCTGGTGCAGGCGACAGCCCAAGAACTGCTCCAGCAACGGCGGGCTAATGTAGTGGCTCTCAAGGAACGACTCGATAACCTTAAGCCTCTGTTGGCAGAAGGAGCAATCTCGAAAGAACAGGTATTTCAAGCAGAACAAAGCTTTCGTGCTAGCCAAAGTGCTGTTACCGAAAGCAAACTGCAAGAGGGTTTGAGTACTCGCGAACAGATCTTTCAAGCTCAGCAAAGTATACGCGATCGCGAAGCGGCGACTAGCCAAAGCCGAGGTGAGCTACAACAAACTTTAGCAGAAATTAAGCGACTAGAGGCAGAATTAGAGCATCGGCAAGCAACGGGACGCACCACTCGCCTGGAAGCACAGCAGAAAATTCAACAGTTGGAAGTGGAACTGACCCAAATCAAAGCTAGAATTTCTGAAAATGAAACCCTGGTTACTACTGCTAAAACCAGGCTCAAACAGAAGTTTCTCAAAGCGCCAGTGGATGGGATAATATCTTCCCTCAACATTGGTAATGCTGGTGAAGTCGTGCAACCGGGACGTAGCATCGCCGAAATCGCTCCTCAAGGTGCCCCCTTAGTGCTATCCGCAAGTTTGCCTACTCGCGAGGCAGGGTTTATTAACGAAGGAATGGCGGTGCAAGTGAAATTTGATGCCTATCCCTATCAGGATTACGGCATCATCAAAGGCACGGTGATTTCCATCTCTTCCGATGCTAAAGCCGATCAAGTAATGGGTTCAGTCTATAAGGTGAAAGTGTCCCTCGACCGTGACTATGTGATTGAAGAGGATGAAATCATCCGGTTTAAGGCTGGTCAAACCGCCAATGCTGACATCATCATCCGCCGCCGTCGGATTATCGATTTCTTATTGGATCCGATGCGACAACTGCAAAAAAGCGGCATCGATCTATAGTGCTCTGTTCTCAAATCACTTTCATCACTGACTGATCGTTTTCCGTTGACGGTTAACAGTTGACCGTTAATTTTTAGTAGTCAACTTGCTAGTAATTCCTTGAAATCTGCAAGTTAACTGCACCCCAGCTTATAAACTATTGACCTTTAGACTTACAGGATAAGAAATAACCATGACCTATCGTATTCCTTCTGCCAATACCAAGCTCGACAAAATGATGGATATTGATAAGTTTAGCGAGATCGAGGAAGCCATCCTTGATGGCAAATATTCTTGGGCTTGTGTGTTAATGCTACGCTTGGCAGGCCATAACCCCCTAGACTACATGCCTTCTAGAACCTACAGCCGCTTGCTCAAACAAAACCGGGACATGATCTTACAGAAGCAAGCTAGTATGATGACCAATAGCAATAAAGTCTTGAATGCACGGCAGCGTTTGAGCCAGATCAAAGATCTGGCTTATGTAGAGACCCTTGGCAAGAAAACTTCACAGGTCCACGGTGGCGATCAAGAACAGTGCTTAATCACTGAACTGGAAGAAGAGGAATCCATCCTCAAGAAGTTAACCGATTATTTACGGCAAGACTGTTTGGTTTCCCTGTGGTGAGCAGGTATAATCATTTTCCTACCCATCCTCCTTGTCATTACCAGCCACTGCTTACCACCACACCAGATCAGACTAAGCCTGTGGTCAAAGTAATTCATTAATAACCGCCTTGTCCATTAGGTGCGCTTTTCGTTGGCGAATTAAATTCGCCACGGGTCGCACCTGTTGATGGACGAGGCGTTTTTTTATCTGATCACAGACCGGAATGAAACAGCCCTAGTAAAAACAGCCCTAGTACTCTGTCAATTTAGTTTTGAGGGTGAGGGCTAGGTGGCACGGTTAATGGTTAAGCGGGCCTAATCTAAGGGTTTAAGCGTGGCTAATCCCTAGTTAACCTAAGTTCGACGTAACCCTGAAAGCCTTAATCTAGCCTAGTTGCCCAACCCTTGTATTCCTTAGTCTTTCCTCAAGCGATCGCTTATATCGAACTCAGGTTATACCAATTCTTAGCGCTCACACGGCTACACATTATTAATTTCATCTCCCCATCTCCCCATCTCCCCATCTCCCGATCTCCCCACACGCCCCCTCTCCTCACACTTCCCACACTCCCTGCTCCCTGCTCCCTGTTCCGGTGATCCGCTGTTCCCTTTGCTATTAACTAATGACTGGACATAGCACGGACTTTAGCACTTACTTTAGTTGTGGGAGGATTCAACCATCAATCTCAAGCCAAAGTGGCGTTCATATTTTTAATTAGATTTGATATAATAACCGGTTCATTACTAATAATTTACTTCACTAAAACCCCATCAACCTTACCCATCTCTTTGAACTAATTCAGAATCGGTTACTAGTCACTCTTTAGTTGTGGGAGGAGTCAAGCATCAATCTCAAGCCAAAGTGGCGTTCATTTTTTTTTATATTAGATATAATGACCAGTTTATTCCTAAGAATTTACTTGACTAAAACCCCAGAAATATTACCAATCTATTTGAACTAATCCAGAATTGGTTACTGCTGACTACATCCTTTTAGTAAATCCAGTGATTTTCAAAAAATAAAAGCTTGAAGCCAAATTGGCGAGACATGCCTAGGGGAATATGGATATAGTTATATCAACAGCTAAAACAAAGCTGCTCCACAGAAATAAAATCAACAACAAAGAAGGAGAAAATCAATGCTTATTTCTGACTTAAACCATCTAGAATCCGTTGAGGCTAGCCAAGTTCAAGGTGGTACTACTATTGCTGGAATCCAATTCGACAACAATGTCACCAGCGTTTTCAACACCACCAGCACCATCACCGAAACTGAAGTTTTCAATACCAGCATTACTTCTAGCGTAGACATTAATGGTATTACCGCTTCAGGTGGTACTACATCTGAAGGTTCTAGCGATCAAGGTAATAACGTTGCTACTAAGCAAGAAAGCGTCTTCATCACTATTGAGCAAGGTGGCGTAACTGGTTCCAAGTCTGTAGGTCTTGGCTTCTCTGGAATCAGCCGTTAGTAATTAATCACGAAAAGTTTCTGATTAATTAGTTTCTAAACCTCGATTCATCATCAACAACCAACAAGGAGAAAATCAATGCTTATTTCTGACTTAAATCATCTAGAATCCGTTGAGGCTAGCCAAGTTCAAGGTGGTACTACTATTGCTGGAATCACATTCAACAACAATGTCACCAGCGTTTTCAACACCACCAGCACCATCACCGAAACTGAAGTTTTCGATACCAGCATTACCTCTAGCGTAGACATTAATGGTATTACCGCTTCAGGTGGTACTACATCTGAAGGTTCTAGCGATGCAGGTAATAACGTTGCTACTAAGCAAGAAAGCGTCTTCATCACTATTGAGCAAGGTGGAGTAACTGGTTCCAAGTCCGTAGGTATTGGCTTCTCTGGAATCAGCCGTCATTAATTAATCAGGACAAGTTACTAATTAAGTAATTTGTAAACCTCGATTCATTATTCAGGGTAAACGCATCTTATTTTGAAATGCCTACTGGATATGAGATTCATATGATAAGTATTTTAACTTATTAAGTTTGAAATCTTTTCTGAGTAACGTTTCTATAATTTAGATGGGTTTGCCCATTATTAACAATAAAAAAGGAGAAAATCAATGCTTATTTCTGATCTAAACCATCTAGAATCCGTTGACGCTAGCCAAGTTCAAGGTGGTACTACTATTGCTGGAATCACATTCAACAACAATGTCACCAGCGTTTTCAACACCACCAGCACCATCACCGAAACTGAAGTTTTCAATACCAGCATTATCTCTCGTGTAGACATTAATGGTATTACCGCTTCAGGTGGTGTTACATCTGAAGCTTCTAGCGATAAAGGTAATAACGTTGCTACTAAGCAAGAAAGCGTCTTCATCACTATTGAGCAAGGTGGAGTAACTGGTTCCAAGTCTGTAGGTATTGGCTTCTCTGCTATCAGCCGTTAGTACTTAATCAGGAACTTTTTGTGATTAAGTAATTTGTAAACCTGGGTGTATTCATATCCTAATATAATGCATTAAATTCAATTCTATATCAAGATTATTGCACTCATTTTTAGGTGTAAGTCATTCATTTTGATGACTTCAAAATACTAAAGTATCAGTAGTTATATCAAACCGGAACTCAATAGGTTAATTGCCAAATTAGCGAGACAAACATTTTGAACTTTGATAGTTTAATTGAAGTGTCAAACAAGCAGTTTTATTAAAAAACAAAAAGGAGAGAAATAAATAATGATTATTTCTGATCTAAATCATTTAGAAACTATTGCTGAAGACCCCAAAGTTGTGGGTGGATATGGCTACTACCAACCTTACTTCCCTTTCGGATTTAACAAATTTATCAACGTCGGTATTGACATTGAAGAGAACGTAGCTACGATTGATGGCCGCGCACAAGCCTTTGGTGAGAAGACCTTCACTAACGTCACTGGCAGTACTACCACTACTGAGCATGGTTCTCAATCTACCCTAAGTACAATATCTGTTAGTTCTTCTAAGAATAAGAAGCATTATTACTAAAACGGCTTAGAGTAATCCTTGAGACTTAAGGCTATCAATGCTGCGGAAAGATGAAGCAAAAATCAGTAACATCTTTCCGCAGCATTAATCACAATGGGAGCATCCCATTTTTGTGAATTGGTAGTGGAAGCATTTTGCTTGTGGTTAGTAAAATAAGGACGTAATTGGTAGTGGGAGCATCTTGCTCGGTACTTACAGAAAACGGTGCTCCCAATTTATCATTTTTAGTTGCTTTTATATTTAGTTGCTTTTAGATGCTCCCGATCACAATTAAGCATTAGCTAATTTTACCAGGAGAATCATTCATGAAAATTGCTCAATTAGAATATTTTGAGCTACAGGCAACAGACCACCCTATTTTAGGTGGTTTTGTTTTTACTACTGCTGAAGCCTTCGCTGGTCCTGGCATTGGTGCCACTAATGCTCAGGCCGATGCGTTAGCTCAGCATACCGATACTTCCGTAGAAAGCTTTATCCATGTAGACGAGTTCTTTTCTGAAGCTAGGGCAAAAGCTGAGGCTAGGGCTAGGGATCGTCATTACTGGGGTTATTCTGTCCATGATCCCTTTGGGATTTATCGTTTGATTGGATAACTCAACAAATATATAGCAGTTATCAATTCGGTGAGGTACTTTGCTTATCCTTTTAAGGCAATAGGCAAGCTAGCAATAGGTAAGCTAGCAATAGTAACAAGGGTTTTAAGGGCTCCATCGCTTTTCTGATAATGTTTTTGTCAATTATCGTCCACTGATTCCAAGTTACCCGATCCGAATATTCCTGATCCGAAGTTCCCGATTTATGCAAAAAAATTAGTGAATTTTTCAATAATTAAAATGTTTTTAACTCGTTCCATTAGTAACAAAGGAGTTTAACGATTATGTTTGATCACTTTCGGTTATGGGAGTTACCTGGCTCATTTACAACCATGAACGGTAGTCATTCTGCAATTATATCTGTATCGGAAGTAAATTCTGAGGCAGCAAGTACTATGAGTAATGCCATGAGCATGGATCCTAAGGGAAACATGGCTACGAGTGCAGTGCAAGCATCTGCTAATAAAGCCACAAACACTGCGGGTATTGTTGAAGCTAGGGCTGGTACTGATAACTTCTCAGTACCTGATATTCAGGAAGCTTTTTTCACGAGGACTAACTTTTTTAGCAGATACTTCTAAAGCTATCAGCTTAATAAAATCTAGTTTCTGTGTGCTGGCTTCAAAACGGGGATTGAGGGGCGAGGTGTTTTGATTGAGGGATAAGTCTCAACTTTGATTTTTGCTGGCAAATACTCCGCCCTCAATTTGGCAAATTGGCAAAATTTAGGAATTGCTTTTTGTATGATGATAAGAGTCAGACAGTTAACTCAGCTGACTCTGACCAAGACTGTAAGTAGTTCCAGTTATAGTTCATAATCGGGTGTAATGGTTGACCTTTCCAAAGCATCGGTGACTCCAGAGGAAATTATGTACTCCTTGAAAAAGGAGATGCATCTGAAGGGCATCTGTCAAAAAGTTTTGTATCAACGAGTTATCAATAAAGCGGCTCAAGAAAGAGGGATAACAGTCACACCAGAAGACGTGCAAGCTCAGGCGGATGAGATCCGTTATGCCAATCGTTTGGAAAAGGCAGCAGAAACATTGGCCTGGCTGGCAGATCAGATGGTGACAGCAGAGGATTGGGAAGCGGGAATTAGCGATCGCTTGCTTGCCCAAAAGCTTGCTGAGTCCTTATTTTATAAAGATGTGGAAAAAAGCTTTGCTCAAAATCGACTGGACTTTGAGCAAGTTTTGGTTTATCAAATTCTGGTGGATTCTGAGGAAATTGCTCAGGAGCTTTTCTATCAGATTGAGGAAGGAGAAATCAGTTTTTATGAAGCTGCTCATTTCTATGATATAGACCCAGAAAGGCAGCGACGGTGTGGCTATGAAGGAAAGTTGCCTCGTTGGAGTTTTAAGCCTGAGATAGCTGCCCTTATCTTTAGTGTTCAGCCAGGAGAAGTGACTCATCCCCTGCAAACCGAACAAGGATATCATCTTTTCTTAGTTGAAGAATTTATTCCAGCTGAATTAACCGAAGAAAAGTCTAAAGAAATTTTACAGAGTATGTTTCAAGAGTGGCTCAATAGTGAAGTTAACTATATGATCCATAGTGAAATTAGTACCATCAATACTGGGGAATAATCCCAATGCTATTAATGGTTTTAGAGAGCAGGGAGCTTCGGAGCAGAGAGCAGGGGTAAGTAAATTTAATTTACCTCATAACTAAAATAACTAACGAAAATTACTAACTAGAGTGATGTAACCATGAGACGTTCCCAGACAATCAGAAAATGGATAGTTTCAGCAGATGGTACGGTTGTAGTCCAAGCCGAAAGTACAGCAACTGCCTCTGGGGATGAAGCAACCATTATTCAAGAGGTTACTGTCAAAAGAGACTAGAGTGGCAGAATTTATAGCAGAAGTTCATCCTCTTGCTATGCTTCTTATAGTAAGTAGTTTACCTATAGCATTTCTAAATCAATTATACAAAATAATTACCGTTTTTGACCTTGTCTTGAGTAAGCATTTAGCTATCAGGTTTGGGCCTGTGACCACGCTACTTGAGGTGCTATCAGCTTTGGGTCTGTGGCCAACGGCTGACGGCTGACTGCTGAATGCTTACCAAAATCTAATGCATATAATAGTACAACTCCAGTCTCAAAATAAACATGGGGGAGCAACCCAAAAAACAGGGGAGAGCGACCCAAATAGCCAGCCTCAAAATAAACAGGCGGTAGGAATTTTAATTACTTTTTGACTGCCACTTTTTGACTGCCACTAAAGACAGTTGTTTAGATCAGCACATCTATGTTTAAGAACTTGAGGAACATTTTCCGAGTTCCACTCTCGCCCAGAAATTTTTAGTCTTCGATCAATTTGCTTTACTGTAGATTCATACACGATCCCAGGCAATGGAGCAAATTTCCTGAAGTTTATAGTAACTATAATTAATAATTCGAGTTCGATGACTTTCTAGATAGTTACAAAAATTAGTTGCTTGTTTTTTCTTTAAAAGAGATATTAACTCAATAGTTTCGGTTCTTCAGTACCTACTATGCTAAATTTATAGTTTACCCCCCCCCCGAAAAGCTTACTGTGTAAGGGTTATGAGGCTATTTAACCATAAATTTTTCCCATATAGCTGCCTCTTCCTCCTGCTCCGAAGTCCCTGCTCCGAACGCGCCCCGCGTGGCCTACGGCC
>NZ_JAAHGN010000280.1:0-7698 GCF_010672485.1 Moorena sp. SIO2C4
TGCACCGTGGTATTTGAGTATAAAAATAGATGATATTACCAGAGTGGGGTAGGGTTGGCAAATAATGAGACTTTGTCCATAAGCTCAGTGATCATGTCAATTTGCCCACCCTACAAGAGCTAACAGAATTGCAAACCGCCGTATTGTATATAGGGGTAGGGTGGGCAAATAATGAGACTTTGTCCATAAGCTCAGTGATCATGTCAATTTGCCCACCCTACAAGAGCTAACAGAATTGCAAACCGCCGTATTGTCTATAGAGGGTGCGTTACATTTCATTAACGCACCCTACAAAGCTATTGGATGGCGTACGCCAATCTTGCTTTTATTTGTGTTCAAAGTCGGATTTGCCTAAGCAACCAGAATTTAGAGTACTCTCAAATCCACCAAGGATAACACGGCCAATAATTGAGCAATGTTTTGGGCTTATGGATATTCTTCCCGGTGATTATATATTTTTGATACTAATTTGGTAATTATTTCCGTATCAATATATACAAAAAGCTAGGCGTTTACCCTGTTTATGAGGTTTTATATGAGTTTTATGAGGTTTGATATGAGGTTTATGAGGTTTGATATGAGGTTTGATATGAGTTTTATGAGGTTTGATATGAGGTTTATGAGGTTTGATATGAGGTTTATGAGGTTTGATATGAGTTTTTATATGAGGTTTTATATGAGGTTTATGAGTTTAAAAATACTTTTAATTAGAGTTAATCTTTGTATTAAAGGAAGTAAACTTTCCTTTATTGAATACAATTACGAGTTGTGATTCTGATCAAAAAAAACTCATGCCCAAGCATGTCTAGCACGTACTAACCAATCTGTTGCTGTGGGAACAGGTCAAAGTTGCTGAACAAATGAACTCTGTACCATCAGAGCAAGTACCATCAGAGCAAGCTTACACCCATGAGGGGGCATGAGATTTAGTACAAATGTTCTGCAATTGTGACATGGTCCCATCCCATATGGTTGTAACCGTTAAAGCTGTTGAGTAACTGTCTGCGCAGCTGATAACCCCCTTCGCAATTCAGCACCACCTATGTGGCTTTCTTTGAAGGAAGGTTATCACATAAAACAGAAACCCGTGAACTTATTAGGTGTAGGGTGGGCAAATAATAATAGTTTCACCATTTGTACAGTTATCATCCACCTTTGCCCACCCTACAAAAGCTACTGTCCAGTGGACCAAGGGGGTTTTTTAAAATATGATGTGCGAAGGTCATGTTTTTTTACTGCGGAATTGGTTTACAATCACAATCGGTAATCAATTGGTTCACAAAACTTTTCCCTGTACTGCCGTACACTACATCTAGTTACACCCTGGAGGTAAAATACTTTAATGGACGAACATAAGACTGGAATTGCCCGGAACACAATCATCGATCGCCTGCGGCTTTCTTTGGTTTCTTTGATTTTGGTCCCTATGCTTTTCCTTTTTAACACACCTATTGCCCTGGGCCAAGAAGGACTCATTGATATTAGTCCCACTCCTATCTCCTATGATCAATATCTTTTTCAGGACGAATCATACATTATAGACACCGAAGGTTATACGGCCTCCGAACGGGTTTTTAATCTCACCGTTTCTCCTATTACTGAATGGGACTCGGAATGCTTAGATGATTGCAGATCTAACTTAACCAGTTTAGACACATCAATTGAAAAATGTAAGACGGAAAATGTTTTTTTCGGTCTTACATTTAACAGTGAGAAGTCAAAAGGAGGAGAACAAAAGGATATTTATCCCCTTCAGCCACATTGGGTGTTTAAAATTAACTCTCCTTCTGACGTCACCCAGGCCGAAATTAAAAATTTGGGTCAATGTCCAATTAAACTTGTGCCCACTCAATCCGAACCGTTGGAATTATGGTCAGGGTTTAAGGTCAAAGGGGATCCTGCATATGAAACGGTTAATGTACATCCCAGCTTAGGTAACTTTGTCCCTAAAAAAGTATATTACTATGAGAATGGCGGAACAAAAGTACTTCTCGGAGCTCTAAAAACTATATCCGCATCCAATTTTCCTGCTCTCGGAGCGGGGGTATGGGGCGATATCATGATCATGCCGGAATCGATTCGGGCCCCACACTGGCATATGACCGAAGCTGAGTCCGGTTTCTGTTACCAAGGTTACGGTAAGGTCGGGGCGATTGTAGATAAGGACATCTTTCCATCATCCGACGGTAGCGGGTATGCAAACGATCGGCTGGTTGAGGAAATTTTCATTCATCCTGATGAGATATTCATGTTCCCAACTGGTGCTCAACACTACTTGCGGAATATTGGTTCTGTACCCTTTAAATGCATCCTTTTCTTACGCCATGGCGTTCCAACTAACCCTAATATTTTGTCCGCAATCACTTTACAAAACGTACTTGGTCAGACTCCCCTAGGGGTCTCTGCTGCTTTCACCAATCCTAAAGATCCGGAGCTTGTTGGGTTCTCCGAGTTTATCGAAGGAGGATCAGAAGAACCTTACAAGGATGCTGCTTCAATTTCTAACTATCAGAACGAAGCCTTTAAACCTTCTACATCCTATCAGCCTAGACCCGATCAGCCTATCACAATTAAAAGTGCGGATGCCGACTGTACCGGTGCCGTGGAATGGATGACGAAATATAGCGAAATATGTCCTAACGGTAAAATATAGAACTAATTTGACCTAGTCGATATTAAACCCTCAATACCCCCTTTGCCCTCCAATTTTTTGTCTTTCGCACCGGATCTGGCCTACCCCGAAGGACATACGGTGGATGGGGATTGGGGGTTGATTATTCCCAAGTATATCTCGATAGCCAAAGGTTTTCTTTCTAAATGAATCAAACCGTTGGCTAGGTTATTTTGGGTTAACTATTACTTAGGGCTCGTGCCCAATTGACCACCCTAATACCTAGAATTTTGACGTCCGGGTCATTTGTAGTATAGCGGTTTTCAATTTGGTGAGGTACAGAGTTTCTGGTTTTAGGGAACAGGGAACAGGGAACAGGGAACAGGGAAGAGAGAACAGGGAACAGGGAAGAGGGAAGAGGGAAGAGGGAAGAGAGAACAGGGAACAGGGAACAGGGCAAAAATTATGTGTACCTCATTAGGGTAAAAAGCGCTATATTACGCCAGGAGTAGGGTGGGCAAATACCTTTCCTCTGACCAAATCCTCTGGATTCGAGTCAATTTGCCCACCCTACAAGTGCTTTCGAATGGTCAACTGCCGGGTTTCGATGGTACATTAGCTGCAACAGTATTTATTGTGATCAGTGATCGACACCCCCGGTCGCCATCTACTATTGAAAATTGTATAGTTACTTGGAGTGGTAAGCCATGGTGAGGCAGATTGAAACCCTATCGAGATCAGCTCTGCAAACGGAAGTATCTCACTTGCGGGAAGAGTTGCAGCTTAGAGACCAGTTAGTGCAGCAGCTGTCTCAAGAACTATTCCGCTTGGTGAAAGGGAATGCTAACTTCAAACCTCCCCAAGAGGTTTCTGAGCGCCACAAGGCTCAGATGGTGGTCTTGCGAGAACAGTTGCACGATGTGGAGCAGCAGGTGGAATTTTATCAACAGCAAATTGCCACCCGTGACACGGAAATTAAGCAATTGCGGGATAATGTAGAAGAATTAACCGAGCGCTCCCGTCAGCTAGAACAAGTTGTACAAGAGCTACCAAAAATTTATCACCAGAAGTTTTCGGAACGGATGGCACCAGTCAAGGAGAAGGTGACCATGTTACAGCGAGAAAACCGACAACTCCATGCAGAACTCCAGAGTGTCAGTTACCGACTAGCGGTCAGAAGCCGCAATATCACCCGGGTTGATCTACCCAGCTTCAATCGTCAGAATGCTAGTCCAATCCCAACTTTCGGTAGTGTGTAAAAGCCTTTGGGTTAGGGGTGCGTCAACTGGATGGTTGAAGGTTGGGTTGTTGAAGGTTGAAGGTTGGGTTGTTGAAGGTTGGGTTGTTGAAGGTTGAAGGTTGAAGGTTTCTGTTAAGCTGACGGCTGACAACTGACGGCTGACAGCTGACGTTTCTTGGTAGGTTAGCAACCGTTAACAATGGGGAAAACTTGGGGAAAACTCGGGGAAAACTTTCAACAAATCTGTCAACTGGCTAACTTGTCAACTTGCCAACCCTTCGACTTGACCACCCCATATCATGAGCTACTGTCTTAATCCTAAATGCCAACATCCCCAAAATCCCGATCAGGCCAGATTTTGTGCCTATTGTGGAACTAGATTACGATTAGGCGGACGCTTCCGTGCTGTTAGGCTAATTAGTATTGGTGGTATGGGGCGCACCTTTCTGGGGGTGGATGAGGCGGAGGATAGCAATGGTAAGTGTATCATCAAACAGTTATCCTTACAACAGCAGGATACCAACAATGCTCAGAAAGCGGCTGAGTCGTTCCGCCAAGAAGCTACTAGGCTGCAAGTGCTGGGACAACATCCTCAGATTCCGGAACTTCTGGCCTATTTTGAAGCAGATCATCAATTAGGTATCGCAGGAGAACCTGCTCTAGTCCACAAGTATATCGAGGGGGAAAGCTTAGCCACAGAACTGGAAACAGAAGGGACGTTTAGGGAAAACCAGGTTCGGCAAGTCCTGATTGAATTGCTGCCAGTGCTGCGCTTTATCCATAGTCATCAGGTAATTCATCGGGATATCAATCCCCACAATATCATTCGTCGCCCTCCTCCTGAGTCCTCTTTGTCCCAGTTACCAACACGAAAAACCAGGAAGAGGTTTTATTCTTGGGGGGGAAGGGGGAGCGAACTGTTTCTGGTGGATTTCAGTGCTGCTAAGCTGACTACAAAAACTGTGCTAGCACGAACGGGAACAATGATTGGCTCTGCGGCTTACACGGCTTCGGAACAGTTGATGGGAAAAGCGATCGCAACCAGTGATTTGTTCAGTTTAGGGGTTACCTGTATTCATCTGCTTACCAATGTTCACCCCTTTGATATGTTTAATAGTCTAGAAGGGAAGTGGGTTTGGGTCGATTACCTCAGGCAACCTGTGAGTGATCCGCTTATTCGCATCCTGAACAAAATGGTAGAGAATTTACCAAACCAACGCTACCAATCAGCTACTCAAGTCCTCGGAGCACTTGGTTTACCAGAGGATTTCGCTGCTATACCAGTAACGTCTTTATCTACAACAGTTACCCCTAAATTTGATACTCCTACTTGGAAATGTGTACATACTTTTTCCGAAGAGTCCAGTGGAATTAATTCTATCGCCTTTAGCCCGAATGGAGAAACTATAGCTAGTGGTAGTACAGATAAAACTATCACGATTTTTAACTGGCAAGCTAAAACAGTGGTGGCTAAACTTTCAGGACATTTAAATGTGATTGAGGCGGTTAGCTTTAGTCCAGATGGAGAAATTATCGCTAGTAGCAGTTGGGATCATACCATTAAACTATGGCATGAGTATACGGGAAATTTAATTCATACCCTTTGTGGACATTCAGCTTGGGTAAAGTGTTTGGCAATTAGTCACAATGGGCAATTACTTGCTAGCGGTAGTGCCGATCAGACTATTAAGCTTTGGATCCTGAAGAAGGCATCATTACAGACAACGTTGTTTGGCCATTTAGGAACAGTTAACGCTGTAGCTATTAGTAAAGATGGACAACTGCTAGCTAGTGGTAGTGCTGACAAAACCATTAAGCTTTGGAATTTAGTAACTGGTAAGCTCAGCGCAACCATTACTGGACATTCGGCATCGGTAGAGTCACTCACCTTTAGCCCTAGTGGTAAAATCTTAATTAGTGGCAGTGCTGATAAAACCATTAACATGTGGTTGCTCAAGAGGGATCGGTACTTACAAATACCAAAGAAACCATTGCTTACTCTGACCGGACATGGGCATGCTGTTAAATCTATTGCTATTAGCCCTCAAGGTAATACCTTAATCAGTGGTAGCGCCGATAAGACTGTCAAAATCTGGCATCCTGGTAGTGGTGAATTGCTCTATACTCTCACAGATCATTTAGGCGCTGTTACTACGGTTGCTATTAGCCATGATGGTGCTACCATTGCTAGTAGTTCTCAAGATAATACTATTAAGATTTGGAAGTTTGAGTGATGTCAGCTATCAGCTATCAGCTATCAGCTGATGCGCTACGCGCACCCGTGCGCGTTCAGCTTTTGAATAAAACAGGTAAGCATTATCAAATCCTGCTGTTTGCGCGATGCGCACGCTACGGAAGGTTTATTTTAAGCTGACGGCTGACAGCTGACGGCTGACAGCTGACGGGTTTATTTTAGTTGATTTGTCGGAGTTTAGCTAGGCTCTCACACACTGCTGCCCTAACTTTGGAGTTAAACTGCATCTATGGACAGACTCCGATTACCCCTATGGAAATTACGATCCAACTCCCCGATGAAATCGCTAGTCAACTCCAAGTAGGTGACCTCTCCCGCAGAATCCTTGAACTGATTGTGGCTGATCGCTATCGTCAAGGTCACCTTGGTGCTGCCCAAGTCCGCAGAATCCTTAACTTTTCTTCTCGCTGGGAAACCTACCAATTCCTCAAGGAGGAAAAAGCTTACCTTCCCTACACCGAAGCTGACCTAGACGAAGATAGCCAAACCCTGGACAATCTATTTGCCAACCCTGGATGATCGTTGTTTCTAATACTTCCCCGATTAACTACCTAATCCTGATTGGGCAGATTAACCTGCTACCCCAACTGTTTGGGCAAATCATTATTCCCCAAGCAGTGTATGACGAGCTATCAGATGTGGCTGCCCCACCACCTGTGCAAACTTGGATTGCCACCCCACCCCCTTGGCTGAAAATTAGACCCGTTAGCCTATCTTCCGATTCAGTTCTAGATTTGCTAGACCCCGGAGAACTGGCAGCTATTCTTTTAGCTCAAGAACTCACAGCAGATTTAATTTTGCTAGATGATATGAAGGCAAGGCGCATAGCAAAAGAACGAGGATTAACCATCACAGGTATTTTGGGAATTTTAGACCGGGCAGCTACTATGAAACTTATCAATTTACCTGTTGTTGTCGATAATCTTAAAAATACATCGTTTTGGGCATCGGAAAGTTTATTTGAAAAGCTTTTAGATAAGCATTCCTAAAAAACATGACAACGTCTCTTATAAATCCTAATCAAGATTTCGCTCTATGGGCTGTGTTGCTGTCAGCAGCAACAATTGGATTCTGGGCAGAACGAACTCCTTGGGGAGCTAAACTATCTGGGGCTGTTGTCACCATTTTGGTAACGTTCATCCTATCTAATCTTAGGATTATCCCACCGGATGCTCCCGCCTATGGTGTGGTCTGGTCTTACTTAGTTCCATTAGCTATTCCTTTACTACTATTCCAAGCTGATTTGTTTCGGATTGTGTGGGAGGCTGGGTTTACCTTAATTGCCTATGGCATTGGTGCAGTGGGAACAATCCTAGGAACAGTAGTGGCTTACTATCTCATTCCTTTAGGAGAGCAAGGTTGGCAGTTGGCAGCAATTTTTTGTGCTACCTATATTGGTGGTTCTGTTAATTTTGCGGCAACCGCTGAAAGCACTGGATTAAGAGCAGGAGATTTACTCAGTGCTGGGGTAGCAGCAGATAATTTAGTGATGACCTTGTACTTTTTAGTGCTGTTTGCTTTACCTTCCATGAAGTGGCTACGGGGAATTTTCCCTAACCAGCGCTCTCAGGAGAATACTAATTCTAGTCAGTT
>NZ_JAAHGN010000281.1:0-7695 GCF_010672485.1 Moorena sp. SIO2C4
AGTTCCAAAAGTCGGGTTTCGCAACCAGGCTCAAGCAGCTCAACAAGCATAAGTAACTCAGATTTGCGTCCAGCAAGTCGAAGAAGTCAGATGTCTCTATACCACAGTGACGTTCGTTCTCTACCATTGGGAAGACAAATTCATAATTACCCCCCTGGAACTTTAGCTGATCGGTATAGCGAAGGGTGACCTCAATTTGCTCCCCTGGTTTAATGTGAGCTAGAGATTGAGTAAAAATATTATCTCGTTCTTGCTCTAAGAGTCCCGCAGTGCGCCCTTGACTGCAAGCTTCCTCGTAGATAGTTTGAGCATCTTCCCGTTTTTTGATATTGCCCTCAATTAAGCGATCGCTTAATTTAATTTCCATTTCATCCACCGCCGCTTCATCCGGTAGTGGAAATATATAGACCGCTTCTAAGGGTTCGCTGAAAGGATTATCAAAGGTCTGTGTCACCTCTACCCGTGACAGGTGACCGGTAATTTTGGCGTAAACGTTTGTATGTTTGAGAGGAAATACCGAATGTTGCTCCTCTTCGTTAACGTATAGTCCCCCTAGCAAATGCTTGGAGCATAATAGTGCATGAGTGGGCATGGGCATTTACCTTAAGATTGAGCAAATGGGTGAGTTTCGCCACTGTCCCTATCAGTAGCAAGGTCTTGGGTAGACGCACCATGCTAGCCACAAATCTAATGATAAATCCTTACCAAGAGTGAACTTGGGTCAATCTGCTTTTTAGTTAGCCATCATAATCGCTGTCAATCTCAATATCGAGAGTTTCTTGATCCACCCTTACATACAAAATGTTTGGACGACAGCACACTTGACAATCTTCGATATAGGATTGCTGTTCACCAGCGCTTAGATCTACAAAGGTCAAAATGGTTTCACCACAATAGGCACAGGAATATTGAGCAGTCTCTTGCATTCATTCATAATTTTCTTTGAGTGTAGCAATAATTGTATTGGGTCAGGGCTGACGGAGATCACAACTGACCTATGAAATTCGTAACTGATCAATTGACAGGTTGACGGTTTGTTGTGGAGTGGTTTGTTGTGGAGTGGTTTTTTGTTGAGGTTTGATGGTTGATGGTTGACGGTTGACGGTTGATGGTCAACCATTAACAAACATTCAATTTACAACAGCTGATGACTAAACCATCTCCATCGTTACCACCAGGATGCATTTTCCGCCCTGCCTGTGCCAAGGATACCTGGGCAATTCTTAAATTAATTCTGATTGCTAAACTAGAGCCTACCCAGTTACGTTGGACCCAGTTTCGGGTGATTGAATTTGAGGGGCGTGTGGTGGCTTGTGGACAATTGCGCAACTTTCCCGATGCCCAAGAATTGGGGAGTTTGGTTGTGGCACCTAAGTGGCGCAATCGGGGCTTAGGGAGTTATCTTATGGCAAATTTAATCAAAGAGGCTGAGTTGCCTCTTTATCTCGAATGTATGGGTTGGCTGACGTTATTTTACACTCGTTTCGGTTTTGTGTCAGTATCCTGGCAAGACTTACCCAAATCCCTTAAATTTAAGTTTGGCTTGTCCAAACTAGCCACTACACTATTCCGTATTCCTCTATCGATCATGACCTACCAACCAAAGGATGAAGGATGAAGGCACCTCAAGTAGCTTGGCCTATGGCCAAGGCCAAGGCTGAATTTTTTGGCATCCATGGTTTTTGTCTTCAGACTTTATACTTTGTATCGAGCTATTGTATGCAGCTATAAAATAAGCAGTATTGGAAGCAGCCAGCCGCCTATGGCAACCGCCGCATTTTTTCAAGGTATATTAGGAGCTTCGAGTTTGGCATTGGGAGCCTTAGTTGGGGTTTTCTGGCAGCCGAACCGCACTGTTTCTGCTGCCATCATGGCATTTGGTAGTGGAACCTTAATTTGTGCGATCGCATTTGAAATCACCATACCTGCTTACGAAAATGGTGGATTTTTACCCCTCCTGCTAGGATTCCTAGTGGGGGGTAGCCTGTTTACTGGAATCACCACATATATCGACCAGCACGGTGGTTTTCTACGCAAACCTGCCTCTAGTCGTCGCTATTTAATTGAGCATACTCAGGAACAGGTATCCGATGTACTTAATCGCATTGCCCACGTGGAGGTGATGCAAAATATTCCCTCCCAGGAAAAGCACGCTATTGTTCCCTACCTCAAACCAGTCTATGCTCAACCTGGAGACATTCTTTGTCAGGAGGGAGCCCCTGGTGATCACCTGTATATGATTGTGGACGGAAAAGCGGAAGTCTTCAGAGGTGAAAAATTAATTAATACTATGGGTTCAGGGGAAGTATTTGGTGAAGTGTCATTGCTCACGGGAGAACCCCGTTCAGCCACTGTTATTGCCCAAACTCCCATGGAGTTATATCAACTACACCAAGAACATTTTAATCATGTGCTGAGTTGGTCTCCCCACTTAGCTTGGGCTCTCAGCCGTTCCTTAGCACGCCGACTCCAATTTGCCACTGACTCTAGGGTGGCCGTAGAACATAAGTTAGACCGTTGGCGACAACAGTTGATTGCTCAAGCAGAACTGGATCTATTAATTAGAGAAGATCCAGCTATACTAGAAAAATTAGTTAAGAATTCTGCTCCTTTTGCTATTGTCATCGGTACCTTGATTGACAATATTCCTGAATCTGCGGTTATCGGTATGAATGCTGGGGACTCTCACTTCAGCTTGTCATTTTTACTAGCAGTTTTTATTTCCAATTTCCCAGAAGCATTATCCAGTGCTACTGGGATGAAACAAGCTGGAACTAAAACCACTCAGATTCTTGGGTTATGGATGGGGGCGGTGATGCTGTGCGGAATCTGTGCAGTGGCAGGTCATGTTTTAGAAAGCCATACCCCAGAATTATTCATAGCCTTAGCTCAGGCTACTGCTGGTGGAGCAATTTTGGCAATGTTGGCTAGCACCATGATGCCAGAAGCCTATGAATTGGGAGGCAGTTCCGTTGTCTTATCCACGATTATGGGGTTTCTGTTCGCATTTTTCATGTCATCCATGAGCTGAGTTCTGAGTCCTGAGTTGCTGAATTTCGGTATTGATTGGTTTTTTATTTTGCCTTGAACCTTGTACCTTAAACCTTAAACCGTCAACCTTCAACCTTCAACCTTCAACCTTCAACCTTCAACCTTAAACTTTAAACCTTCTGCATTTGGTGATGAATCACTAGATTTGATATCTAACCAAGCTCGGATTTCTTCAACTAACCAATTCAATTCAGCTTCTGGTAATTGTTCGCCAAAGATGTAGGTTTGGGATTTTTGACCAAAGGGTGATGGTCGTTCTACCTGAGTAGTGATCGCAATCCCCCGATGGTATCTACCTTGTGCATCCCTATAGGCAGTAATATAAACCTCTTTAATTTGTGAATTTTCTCCTCGATCCCATTTTTTGCGGCTCAAAGATGCCTTAGTAATTTCAAATTTTTTGTTATCAAAACAAATACGAACTGCCTCAGAAAAGTCTTTTTCTGAGTTTAATGATGTTATCCACATCACTAAAAAAATTGGGATAGCTAAAGGCAGTAATGATACTGGAATTGCTAACAAAATTACTAATATTTGAAGAATAAGGTGCTTAAATAAGTCAAGTAAAATTGCTACGACTACTCCCAACCCAACACCAACTAATATCCGGTGTTGCCTAGACTTTTCTAAGGTCTTGAACCGCTGTAGTGAGTAAGAAAATACCCCCTTTAGCACCCCTCTAGCTTGTTTTAGGGCATGTTTGAGGGGTTTGAACACTATCATTTCCCAGTGGGAGGGGATATCAATGATCAGTTGTTCTGCTGATTTATGGATACGGACAACAGTGTCTGGCAGACCAGTTGGGGAGGTGTTGTTTGATGGAACCACTGGGTTAGTGTATAGCGCTTCAGTAGCTTGTTTAGCATCACTGAAGCGACGCTCCACAGCTGGTTCTGTAATTTTCTCTAGCCAGGTCACTAAGCCAGGCTCAACAGTAGAACCGAGTAGTTGACGAAATTGAATCCGCAAATTTTCCTGAGGTAACTCAGCAGGTGCCACTCCAGTCAGCAGTTCAATCAAGGTGACCCCTAAGGCATACAAATCAGAAGCAGGCACAGCTTGACCCCCAAACTGTTCCATGGGAGTATAACCATAGGTTCCCACCACTGTAAATGTGGCACCCGCAGTAGTTGGTTGAGCCTGCACTGCTCCAAAATCGATTAAATATACCTGCTCATCCTCACCCCAAATTAGATTGCTGGGCTTGATATCTCGGTGTAAGACTGGGGGGTTGAGCTGATGTAAGTACTGAAGAATTTTTAAAATATCAGCTGCGATAGTATTTACCTGCTGCTGAGAGAATCTAAACCCTTGAGACTGTTGTTGTTTCAGGGATAGACCAGGGATATACTCCTGAACCAGTCCAAACCACAGGATACTCTCATCGAGGGAAAAATAATCCCGATACTTGGGAATCCGAGGATGATCCAGTTGTTTGAGAATTTGCGCTTCCCGCTCAAATAGTTTCAAATCGTCCCATTGTACGGGACCACCTAAAGCCAAAAGCTTGACTACGACTTGCGTGTCAGACTCGGAATCCAGTGCTAGCCAAGTCTGGCGCACTGGATTGTCATTCAGCTGCTGCTGGAGGTAATAGCGATTTTGGAGGAGTTTCCCAGATTCTAGCATAGTGTAGTAGGCGTTGAAGCCAGTTCTTTTACTATAGCTTTTGGTGAATACAACTTACTATAAAGAAAAAGCCTTGTGAATAAGAGCAAGCAACCATGTCCTGTAGCAGTTACAGAAGTATTGGGGCGGTTGCTAATATATTGTTTGTAAAAAAATTCTGATTCCCCTAAATCCCTCTGGCTGAATAACCCCCTTCCGTCCGCCTTAAAAAGGCAGAGCTGTTTCAAGGGGTGCTAGGAAGGAGATAAGATACAGGAAGCTCTTAGTTGTTAAAATTTGCTTTATACACAGTCTATATTAAATATAATAGTAAGTACGTTTTAGGTAATTTTATTGTTGAAATTTAAGTTTTGATGATAACGATATTAACAATTAAACTATGTAAAAATGAAATTATTGCTCCAGTAAATATTCCTAAATACCTATTGTAATGGATAAGATAAGATGAGCAAGAATAATTTTTACCAAGGCTGGCTATTCTCTTGAGAGGATATCTGAAAAGTTTTTTGATACTGAATTTTGCACCCCTAGCCCCCCAAATTGGGTGCATCTCATATTTGTAAAAAAGATCTCAAGTGTGGGGCCCGGGCGCGGGGCGGGGGCGCGGGGAGTGTGGGAATTTTCTCCCGAATTTTTGCCTAATTGCAAAACTGAGATGCACCCCCCAAGCGAGGGATTGCTCGCTTGGGGGGAACAAGAATCAATTTGCTGGTAAAAGTCCCCCGAGCGAGGGATTGCTCGCTCGGGGGACCCACGGGGGCTTTTATGTAGCAAATGATACTTCTCAGAGGTTGTCTGAGAAGGCACAACAAATTGAATTGGCTTTAAGAAAGCAAGTTTCGACTCTGGATGGTGTATTTATATAAACAAGGGGATAAGTATGAAATTATAATAATGACAGGAACAGAAATCCATCAACCACCCTCACGGTTATTCAGTTGTTAAGGCGCGAAACCTTGCCACTTGTCCCTGAGTATGATATTTTACTTAAATGCTTATCGATACTGATTTAAAGCCAGCAAATCGCACACCATTTACCGCAGCATAACTTCTGGCGGGTGTTGTAATTTGTTTTTACCTGGTATTCGGTGTCGCACCTCTAGCCTCAAGGCCATTAGACTTGGTTTCTTAGGAACCGATTCTTGTTGGGTTCCAGAAGACAAAGATACTGAAGAGAATGTGAAATTATTCTTATGATTACTCACTCGGTACCCAGTAACTGGCGACTCAAGCCAGGTTATCTGAGCTATAGTGGCTCTCAGTTTGAGTCCGTTCACATTCTTTTGGGACGGTTTTTGGCCGATCGCCATTCGTCTAATCCTCTATCGACTCGCTCTTTACTGTCCGAGAATCCCAGCTGTGAATGGGGCAAGGGGCAGCCATTCGAAAAAGTGATCGACTCTCATTCCCAGCCTTCATATTGTGGCAAATAGTGCTTTGTATTGGCTGATCCAGCTCCCTGATGCTGTTGAAATTTTGTGCTCGACGGCGGATGATGATGAGGTTTTGACAGAGTGTTCTGCGACTTGCATCAATTACAGAGATTTTGAAAGTAAAACCGTTCGGCGATCGTTTACCTGTCAGTTTCATCCCGAATTGCTGGCAGATCTGCGGGTGGTGGGCTTGCGGCAGCCCCCCTCCTATGAAGAGCTGAAGCAGGATGATGGGGTACGGCTATTTGCACGTTTGTTGTATGCCGGGATGCAGGAATAGCGATCTCAATTCTACAGGCAGACAGCTCGATCATCTATCTCGTATTAGATTGGTGTGTTAGCGGTAGCATAACGCGCCCTACAAGAGGCCAATCGAGCTGAAAAAGGGGTGGCTGTTCTAATTAGTAAAGTGTTAGGTTTTTTTTGATAGTGGCTAAAACGAACATGAACCAGGTAACGGTACCTGGTTCATGGCTATACTTATTCAACAAAATATCTAGCTAGGGTTTACAGAGTCTTACAGCCGACGCTCAACAAAAAAGTATATTCCTCCATTACTTACTTTCCTGAGTGGTTTGGCTTTTGATGTTTTAACAGTTTGGCTAGCCTAAGACGCTGAATAAAGATACTTCAGATCATGAGCACTAGCTAGTTAAAACATCGACCAATTAGGGCTAGACATGGTTTTAGTTGTCTTGAGTAGGTGGGAATTAAACTGAATTACTCCCATTCATGATTATTTAACGCCTACCCTACCCTACCTGTCTTGTTAATCTCTACGACTAAGTTTCTAGGGCTGTAAGTTTTTCAGGACAGGAGGCACAGTCCTGAATTGCGATTGGTTTGTGTGCCTATTTATGAATGTATCAACTTGGCCGAACTTTTGGTAGGCTCTGTTCAGAGAAATTTGCTTAACTTAAACTTTGTTTAAAAAGCCTATGAATTCGTAACATTGGACAAATCCTATAGGACTTACGCCCCAAACCAGGTTATTGATGGTAATTACACCGATTTCAGCCTTTGACTGATAAGAGAAACCGGGTTTTAAGGGTCTTGGTGTCTAAGTCCTTTATTAAATTGATTGGAGAATATTCCACCCTCAGTAACTCTTCCGGAATCGAATTTGATCATGGGTATAGGGGTAAATGGGTAAATTAGGGCATGGGATGATATAGATTTTCGTTTGATTCATATGTTCAGCATTTTGTTAGCTTGTATTAGTTGACCAACGCTCTAAGGGAAAATCTGTCCAAAATTGATTAAATTTTCTCATCACCTGTCCTAGGTAGTGCCAATGGTTAACTGGAAGTGGAAGGCACAGCAATTTGGCAAAATAAAAATGAGGGGTGACACCCCTCATTGAATCTGCTATATTGTGATTATTTGACATCTCCCCCGGTTAAAACACGGGGGATTCTACAAGGTTGTTACGAGGCGGGTTGAAACCGCGCCTCTCCACTTCTTGTTCGGTATAAACCGATGTGGGAGTGTCAAACTCCCCTACCCACCTTGGTCAGAATTTAATCTAACTGTGTGGCTACTTTTTGGCATCAATTGCCTAGCAATTTCACGTCATACCTCT
>NZ_JAAHGN010000282.1:0-7686 GCF_010672485.1 Moorena sp. SIO2C4
CGTTGAGCCTTTATGGTTGGTAGGTTATGCAAAAAAGGGTTAAAACTTGAGGCGCGACCCCGTAATTTAATTCTTCAAGCGGAAAGCGCGCCTCCATTGATTAAGGCGAGCCTGTCTTACGGTAACTTCAAACCATGAGCGACTGCATCAAGACAAAAAAAGATAATAAACAATGGATTTGGTTGGCCATTGGCCGTTGGCCACGCTACGCGAACGATGGCCGTTGGCCACGCTACGCGAACAAGAAACTAAAGAAATTGTTGGATTTTATCTTGGAGATCGTAGTCGAGAATCAGCAATCAAGGATGTTTGTCTAGAATTAGTAACCGAATTAATGAAATTAAATCCTAATAAGCGAAAGTATTATCAACGAGGTCTAAGGGCTAGATTACTTATAGAGTCTGCGTTTTAGCTTATTTCGTCGCCCCCTCAGCTATTAACGATGCAGGTTGGTATCAGTTTAGGAAATGGTTAGAGCATTTTGGCAAGAAGTTTGGTAGAGTCACGGTTGCAGTGAATCCTGCCTATACGAGTCAAAATTGCTCAGAATGCGGCGAGGTAGTCAAGAAGTCGCTATCAACTAGGACTCACGTCTGCAAATGTGGTTGTAAATTAGACCGAGACCACAACGCCGCAGTCAACATCCTGAAAAAAGCCTTGGGTACGGTGGGGCACACCGGAACCTGGATCATCGATCCGAACACTTCGGGAGATTTAACCTCTACTGTTCTTGGTTCCGGCCAGGTTCAGCAAGTCGAATCGTTGAGCGAAGAATCCCCGCTTCAATAGGCGCGGGGAGTGTCAATTGACTCGCTCATTAACCGGAAAGCGGTCAAGTAACTGAGCAGCACGAATCGCATTAGCTTTTAAAGACTCTGGTAGAGGCAACACATGGGGAATTTGGGATAATATATCTAAGGTTCGACGTAAGATTCGCACCACATCCCCTTCATCTAAACTGCTATTTCCGCATAGCTCCCGCCAGGATTTGCCTAATGACCACTGTTCTATTAGACCAATTAACCTATCCTCTGACCAAACCGGTAAGGCGACATGATATCGACGCTGTAGCTGAAATACTTGACGCCGAATCCTCCTGAGGTTTCCCAATGCTTCTAGCACTTCCTCACTTGGTTTATAGTTTGTCCAACTATCCGGTCTAGGGGTTTCGGTAACTATAGCAGAGCAAGCTGCTGCCAGTTGGTGGGGGTCTAAGTCATCTAATTCTCCCGACAGCATGGCTAAAGCTAGCCACAACTCATTTTCTCCCCGAACCGAAGCAGCCACTTGCCCCAGAACAGTGGGAGTTAAGTCCTCCAAAGAGCCAGATTCCTTTAAAATTTCAATCAGGTTCAGAAATTCGTGCCAATGCTGAGCCTGGTATTCTCGGAATTTAGTTTGACGTTGGTTAATTTGCTCCTGCAAAAACAACCGTTTTTTGTGGCGTTTGATCAGTTGAGAGGGATTACCCCACTGACGAAGAGCATGGGTTTCCATTTGACCCTCTAGATCAGCAACAACACCTTGTTGCTCCCTCACTTCTGGAGCAACCCAGAGTTGAGCAATAGTGGGGACTTGGTTAGCCAAGGCTTCAGTATCTTCATTTCCGCCTTTGACTTGACCTGGCTTAATCTCAAGTCCCTCTAGAGGCTGGAGAGTTCCAATATCAAGGTATCGAAGAGTGATAATGTCAGAGGATTCACCTTGAGTTGAGCCGGTTGAGTAATCTTCCGTAGAGCCATTGGATACTTGGTCATCGGCCACTTCAGGAAAGCCATCTAACCCCATCACATCAGCAGTTGTTGCCACATACCATCGGTTAGCAGCACTTAAGCACACCAGATAGGGGAATTGACCGGAACCCTTTTGTTTAGACACTAAAACAGCTGGAACAGGAGAAGACACTGGCACATGCTTGCCCTTGAGATAGAGAATGGCTCCCGATTCCACCTGTTGTAACACTTGGGATACGGCTTTAGAAACAGATACCTCTGCTTGGTGTTGCAGGTCTTTAAGAATGCGGCGCTCTACTTTCAGGTGTTCCTTCAGTTTTTGATAGCCTTCCATTACTGCCACATCTACCGGTGCCAGTTGAAAATCAATTCTGGTCAGTTCCGCAGTCAGTTCAGTAATTGCCTGTTGTTGAGGTTTTAGGTACAAAGTAGCTAGGTACTGAGCAAAGCTGCGTTCAACTAACTCCTTGGCTTGAGGCAGAGAGTGAGTTTGCAACAAATTCAGTACCATACCATAGGTAGGGGTAAACTGACTAACTAGGGGATCAGCACCAGCAGTTGCTAGATAAGCCGCCTCCTTAGCCCCTTCAAAGGGGGTTTGCACGGTCACCACATAGCCATTGGTATCCATCCCTCGCCGTCCTGCTCGTCCAGCCATCTGCAAAAATTCAGAGGCAGTGAGTAGCCGGTGTCCTCGGTCAGTACGCTTAGATAGACTGGAAATAACCGTGGTACGAGCAGGCATATTAATTCCTGCTGCTAGGGTTTCTGTCGCAAATACCACCTTCACTAGTCCTTGTTGGAATAGTTCTTCTACTAGACCTTTCCAAGCAGGTAAAATTCCAGCATGATGGGCAGCTATACCTCGGTAGAGGGGGTCAATTTGTTTGGTTCGAGCTGCTTCTGGATTCTTAGTGATAAATTCATCAATCCGTTTCTTGAGTCGAGCTGCTTCTTGTTCATTGACCAGGGATATTGGACCCATCTCATCTACTGCCTTATCACAGCCTCGGCGGCTAAAGATAAAGTAAATAGCTGGTAACATCTCCCGTTTTTTTAGTTTGCTCACCACAGAGCTAATGCTGGGGCCCTCCGGACGTCCATGTTTGTCCTTGCTTTTAGGACGCCTGGTTTTGAGGGAGTTGTTAATCTTGGTTTGGTCGTCATTCAGCAGGGAGACAATTCCCTTGGGATGGGCAAAGTAAAACTCTAGGGGAACAGGTCGGAAGTCAGAGTAAATTAGCTGAGTGGAGCCATGAACTTGATTGAGCCAGTCGGTCAGCTGGTCAGAATTGGCAACAGTGGCAGAGAGGGCAACAATTTGGATATCTGGCGGACAATAGATAATTGATTCTTCCCAAACCGTGCCTCGTTGTCGGTCATTCATGTAGTGACATTCGTCTAGGATGACCGCCTCAACCCCTAGCATAGAGGCTCCCACTTGACCAATTGGGGTACCATAGAGCATATTACGGAAGATTTCCGTAGTCATCACTAAGACAGAAGCTTCCCGGTTGACCGAGGAATCACCGGTAACTAGACCGACTTTGTCTGCGCCAAATTTTGCCCGAAAATCCCTTAGTTTCTGGTTGGAGAGCGCTTTGAGGGGGGTGGTGTAGAAAACACGTCCCCCTTGAGACAAAGCACGATAAATGGTATATTCTCCAATCAGGGTTTTCCCAGAACCAGTCGGAGCACAGACAACTACTGACTGACTATGATTGAGAGCCTCAATTGCCTGTTTTTGGAACTCATCGAGTTCAAAGGGAAATAGGTTGTTCGGGTCAAGGTCTACTGATGAAGTAGCAATATTCACACAAGGTTTTTCCAATAAGGTATATGATCGTTAGGTGTTGCTTGTAATTACGTAGTCCATTGGTTGTATATCTTGATTGTATGTTAGTTAATTAATTGAGAGGGTGTACACCATTTTACTCAAGATACCCCTGGTGTATTTATAGGTAGTTGTTTACTATAACAAAGGGCGAGACAAACTTGAAGTGTTGTAGAACAAGGGTTTGAGGCTATTCCCAAAAACTATTCCGATCGGGGATTATCCATAGAAATCCGTATCCTACTCTACTTGTAAGTCTTCCTCCTGTTCTATCAAGATAACGTCCAAACCTTCATGACCATTGATATTCAGGGTTAGTAAACAGCTAGATAAAATGTCGCAGAGTCTACCAAAAACTCTTATTATTTGTTAGACTTAAATTAGGGTAACACCGACAGGGATTATTATGTAACTTAAATTAAAGCCGAAAACCAAGGCTTTAATAGTTGCGGTTACATCCCGGTGTTAAACTTTTTTGACATTTTTATGGCGCTCGCGGGATATTCCCGAGAGCTTTGGGAGATACCCCCTGGATGCTATTGCATCTTGCATTGGCGAGCCTTGGTCTATCTTGGTAGACTTTGGTAGCTAAAAAGTATCGGTTCAGGTATTTGTGGGGACTGTGGTTGTACCGGAACCCTGGCCACTGGACGGCTGGTACACTGGGGCTTTGCTGTGTTCGGTAGAGTTGTTGCTGACCGGGTCTCGATACTATTCCCTGGATCATCAAGAGAACGCACTACCACAGTCACAGCTGGTTCCGAGGTACCGTAGTCTGGGTGAGTTGCGATCGCACTCAGGTAATCCCCAGGCTGGACATTACTAAGACTAATCCCAAACTTCCCATCTTGATCTGCTTCAGTGCTAGCAATCTTCCTACTCAAGGCACCATAACCAGGGGTTTTTGGAGAAACCTGCTCGACAAGATAGATATCTACCTCAGAACCAGGGTCAGCTAACCCATCCAAACTCACCTGACCATCCCGTTGAAAAAACTCTACCGCTAACCACCGAGGTGTATTCACAGCATTATTGCCAGTGTCTCGCCTACGGTTAGGAGAGTCTCGCTTGGGGTTTGGTCCATCACCCACTTGATAATGCCTTGCTCCGGTGTGGTTTCTAGTTACTAGGTCAATGCTCAGCCCTTCTAGAGCCGCAAATTGATTATCTTGGATGATATTGCGATCGCTTTCTGGATAAGCAGCAACCACCACTCCTGGTCCTGCTTGGTGAGTGATTTGGTTACCAATGACTTGATGGTCATCTCCCATCAAATATATGGCAGCCCGACGTAAACGGTGTCCATTATACTTAATTTGGTTATTCCGAATGCTGACAGCACCCATAGGTTTAAATAGGTACACAGCGCTGCCGTCGTTGCCGCAAATTAAGTTAGAGTCAATAGTGGTGTTGTCGATAGTACCATCTAGACGAATAGCATCTGGCATCCCAGCCATCCCGTTACCAACGATGATATTCTCGGTAATCGTTAGATCCCTCGCCTGCTTGGAGGTAATAATCCCGCTACCGTCGTGATAAGCAATTCGATTACGCCGGATCGTAACTCCTGTCCCGTTAAACACCCATACCCCAAAAGCTGACATGGTTGATGGCATACTCTCATCGGGGGGTATACCTAGCCAAGTGTTTTCTATAATCACCGATTGGGGAGGTTTGTCGGCAGCAAACTGACTCTTGTAAAATTTACTGTCGTAGTCGGGTGGCAGCCGATGGGAAATCAATATGTCTGCTGGTGTTGAGATGACAGTTGCTTGGTGCTCACCGTTAAATCCATATATACTTAAACCTTTTATAATAACATCATCATTAATAATTGTCAAACCTTGAAAAATTTCTACTGTTTCCGCTGGAGTAATTGCCACCAATGGAATCGGGATTTCAATCTCAGCAGTAGCTGATTGATCTCGGTTATAGCCAGGTTGGGTAGTGCCATCTACGATTACTCCAGCAGTCGCGATGGGCGGCAAGTGTTCTACCAAACGAATAGTGGTTTGCTGGCCAGGTAAATTAAACTCTATTTTTGACCGTGCTGGGGAACTTAGGGATTCTACTTGAGCTTTTTCTGTGGGACTAAGTTGGTCTAGGGTTAATGTGCCGTTGATCAGGTTAATAGCTTCCCTCAGGGTTAAGTTATTGTCTGGTTTTACTGAACCATCTTGGTTGCTATTGACGACTACTTTTAGGGGTGATGGTTTTGGTTGGGCTAGGGCTGGCTTAATCAAGGCAAAAGGCAAAAGGCAAAAGGCAAAAGGCAAAAGGCAAACGGTAACAGTATGGATGAACTCTTTTGAGTCTAGGGTTGATAATAAACTAGGTATATACTGGTTTGTTTTGATAAGTCTAGGGTTTTCTTTTTTATTAATACAACCTGAAATTAAACTAGAATAGTAAGGATTTTTTTTTGAGAGTTTGAGGTAGACTTCTGACTTTAAATCCGAAGTAATTATATTTGGAGTCATAGCTGCTTCCTTTTAAAGATGAATATACTGATAAATAGTAATTTTTTACTGGTTTATGGTCTGACACCATTTATAGTTAAAGATAAACTAGATATTTCTGGTAATTAATAATAGTAAAAAACTCATTAATTGGTTGTTATACTCAAATCACCAATCATCAATTACCGGAACACACTATTTTTTTCTATTCTTATTGCTTGTGTGTTGTCGTCTTCGGATTTGTCGTTAGAAAGGGGTTTGCTGTTGTCTTCTAGCCCTTCTTCAACCACAGGTTGGTTAGTTTTCTTGGGATTGTCTTGGTTTTGGTTATCTTCAACAATGGATTCAGTTTGAGATTCCTGCTGCTGGGGTGGTGCTACCTTTTGATTGCCAAAGCCGCCAAATAGATTACCAATCAGCCCATCAAGTTTGACAGTAAGTCCTAAATACGGACCACTGGCGGAACGAGAGCCACGGAAGTCGTAGTCGTCAATATTACCAAAAGCGTATCCAGCCGCAAGGCGCAGACTCGGACTCAGGTAGTAGCCAGTTTCAATCAGGAAGCCATTTTCAAAGTAGTCTGCTGAAGGTTGAGAGATAAAGCGACCTTCACCGACTATATCCCAGTTGTAGCCTAAACGATAGGATGCTCTGAGTTGACCGAGATGAATGGTGCTATCTCCGATTAAATCATTGGATAAATAGGATTTACTATAACGCAAAGCATATTTACCGTAGAATTCCCATCGCCAGTTGGGAGCATATATCATTTCGCCGGAAAATAGATGTTCGTTATAACCACTACCACTGCCCAATAAAATCGTGTCGGGAATAGTAGCGGGATTCTGGCGAAATTCATAGCGCATTAAAGCGTTAAAGTTATCGCTCTCGGGATTGCGGTAAGCAACACCTACCCTGAGATTGATCGAATTTCCTAATCGGCTCCTAAGCCTTTGATTAGCACCATTCGCCTGCCGATAACTAAACAAAGCAGTTATCGCAGGAGACAATTTCCCAGAGGCGGCACCAGTGATTACAGTGTTGTTGCCACGATTAGAAGAACGATGCTCCCATTTGAAGCTCGCTTTGAAATCAGGACTGTCAGTGTATTCAAATCCGATACTGTAGCTTTCTCCACTCTCAAATCCAAGGGCAGAGGCTCCTTGACCAAAAGCGTAGGGTTGACTGAACTGATCAGCAGCAGCGTTTTCTCCAAGGAAGTTACCTAATACCCGCTCATAAGCAAGGTTTAGTCGCATACCAGGGAAAATCGTCCAGCCGTGCTTCAATCCGATAGCGCCCTGACCGGTCATCTCATCTAATCCCCCGACAATAGAGTAACGTCCAGAGATGGTGGTATCAGAGCCAAGATTGTAATCGCCACTGATACCAAGATGGGTAATTTCCTGGCCCTCAAATTGCCCTCGGGTAAACCATTGTTGTCCCACATTGATAGTAATTCCTGGATATACTCGCCAGTCTAATCCGATCGCAGTCCGGTCTGAATACACTGAATCGGTTTCGCTGGATAGGACTTCCGATCCATCAACCGATAAAAAGCCGGTGAAGGCGTCGTAACTTACATCAGTGCTGCCTACAACTACTATCGCATCACTTCCTACTTCGAAGTCGAGGATAATATCCAAATCTCCTTCTAAGA
>NZ_JAAHGN010000283.1:0-7686 GCF_010672485.1 Moorena sp. SIO2C4
TACTTTGCCCACCCTACTTTTAGATCTGGTGGGCAAATGCCGCGAAGTTTGTTCAACTCAAAACCAACCGTTGTTGCTTAAGTAGTTGCTGCTGCTGCCAGAGGGATTCAACTTCTGCCTGTAAGTGAAGGTACTTTACTTGCTGGTCAACCCCATAAACTGATGTCATCAATTTCTTCACCTGGGGGTCAGCAGTGACAACAGAACGGGAATTGCTCTGCCAGTGGGCATTGGATAAATCTGTCATATGATCGGAAGAAGTTAACATCTTTATACTAAGTATTTTTGCTTGCTAAAAACTCCACGTAATTGTATACCAAATTTCCATCACATGCTAACTATACTTGGAACCCCCACACCCCACACCCTACACCCCACGCCCCACACCTGAGGTCTTTGTAAAAAACCTACCCTTATGAGATCTCCCCATCTCCCCACACTTCCCAGCCTCCCTGTAATTATGGGTATTCAACCTGACTTGATATTAATCATTCCACTAAGGAGACAGTCATGATGCAGCCTGTTGTTCTTAACCTAGAGAGAGTCAACCTAAGCGATCAACAATTCCACAATCTATGTCAGGCGAATCAAAATCTACAACTTGAGCGTAATGCCAAAGGAGAGCTAATCATCATGCCACCTGTAGGCGGATGTAGCGGAAATCGAGAAGCAAGTCTAATCAGTCTGTTGTGGTTATGGAATAATCAAACCAAACTAGGTCAAGTGTTTAGCTCCTCAACTATTTTTCGCTTACCCAATGGAGGAGATCGATCCCCTGATGCTGCTTGGATCAGGCTAGACCGTTGGGAAAGTTTAACCCCTGAACAACAGGAGGGATTTCCCCCCATTTGTCCGGACTTTGTAATTGAACTACGGTCTCGCACTGATTCCCTCAAGCCTCTACAGGAAAAGATGCAAGAATATTTGAACAGTGGTTTATGTTTAGGCTGGTTAATTAACCCCCAGAGCAAAGAGGTTGAAATATATCGTCCCAATCAAGCTGTTGAAACTGCTAAATTTCCTGTTACTTTGTCAGGGGAAACTATTCTGCCTAACTTTGAGTTAGCTTTGCCGCTTTAAATGACCTCAGTAGGTTAGTAACTGCGGAATCATCCTTTCTCAAACAATCGGCTTACTCAAGCTAGACAAATCGTCTAGCTCAGTTTGTTCTGGCAACTCATCAAAAATTGTTAGTCTAGTGGGTTTGCAGCGTTTGAGAGTTACTATAATGCCTTGAGCTCCTTCATCTTCTAAGTCTTCAATGTATCCATATTTGGCAGCCTGAGCCTCCTGCTGGTTAACAAAGGGTCCAAAGTAGTAGGTACACTTGGGGGTTTCGGTGATGATTTCCACCCAAAACGCTAACCCTAAGACGTCGAAGATTTTGATTAAGGCTTCTTTCATGAAATCTACCTAGTTTCAAGGATAATCTCTGTTAATTTAATCGGCTTTTAAACCTTTTTATCCTCCATTTACTTTAGTTTTATTGTTTTACAATCTGTTCATTGGAAGTACTATCGATATACAGTAAATCTGACCAACGCTGCCGATAGGTTTCATATAACACCATAGCAGTTGCTGCTGAGGCATTGAGGCTAGGGGTCTTACCCTGTAATGGAATTGAAATTAACATGTCACAGCAGCTTTGTGACCTTAGGCTTAAACCATTCCCCTCTGAACCTATTACTAATACTACTGAACCAGTCAAATCAACTTTGTGTAAAAGTTTACCAGTGCCAGCAGCAGTTCCGTAAATCCAAAAGCCCGCAGTTTTCAACTGCTCTAGGGCATTACTGAGATTGACAACTCTGGCAATAGGAAAGGTTTCTAGAGCTCCTGCTGCCACTTTCCTCACAGTTGAGGTGACACCAACAGCTCGACGTTGGGGTATTACTAAGCCTTGAGCCCCTAGAGCTTCTGCCGTACGAATAATCGCCCCTAAATTTTGAGGATCATTAATGCCATCACAAGCCAATAAAACTGGCTGCTCAGTTGCCCATTTTGCTTTGTCAATTAAGTCATTTAAATCTATGTAGTTGTAAGATGCTATTTGAGCTGCCACACCCTGATGGTTACCACCTTTAGTAATTTGGCTCAGGCGTTTTGGTGCTACTTCATCAATTACTGTACCGTTGGCCTTGGCTTGAACCAGTAAGGAGTGAAAGCGAGGATCGTAACGCAGCTGGGAAATAATCCAAACTCGGTTTAGCTGGTGCTGGTTTTGGAGAGCTGCTATAACTGAATGACGCCCGTAGATTAAGTCACTCTCTTCTTCTGTGCTACTTACAAGTTTTGACTTAGGGTACCCATGCTGCTTCGGCTGAGTTTCCTCGGAGTGATGGGAATGTTTTGCCCGTGGCTTTCTAGAGTGGTAGTTCTTTCGAGGGGGTTTCCCGTTCTTTTGAGAATTGCCTGGGGTCGAAGGAGATAATTTTTTATTCTCACCTTGCCGATCAGAGGACTTCCCTAACTTGATCTGGCCAGAAGCATCAGAGGAGGAATCAGAGGAGGGGTTTTGATTAGCCATAATAGAATAAGGGTTTATGGGCTGTCGAGTTTTAGATGAGCCAATAACTGGGTCAACCGTTGAGTATCAGTAAGGTAGAGGTATCCCAGTAAGGTTTCTAAGCTACTAGCTTGTTGATAGATTTCTCGATTGAGACGCCGGGGGGTCTTTGTGGCAGCATTCCGTCCGCGCCGTAAAACGTCTTTTTCAGAAGCAGTTAGGTAAGGTTCAAGCGATCGCAAAATCTTAGCTTGGCTTTCTGCTCTCACATGAGCCACTACCTGGTTATGATAGTCACAGATTCGCCTCGGTGGTAGCAGATAGTGGGTTCGGATGTAAAGTTCATAAACAGCATCTCCTATATATGCCAAGGATGCTGGGGAAATCTGTTGAATTTTGGCAATTTGATCAACTTTCGCCATGAATTGCCTAAATCGAAACTCTGTCCACAATACTATAGAGTCAGTTCCACCGCCATGGCTATCCTCTTCCAAGGGGTCTAATTGTGCATCTGTTTGAGCCATCTTTGGGGTATCACGGTCTTTTGTTTATTAGAGCAAATTTGACATCCTTCCACAATTTCTGCTTCGAGTATTCAATACATTGACTAAAAGGCAAGTTAATCACACTCAACTCTCACCGATTCCCCACTGCTGAGAAAGTGATGGCGGGTTTTGTCCCCGCCATCACCAACGATTTTGTCATTTACCCTTGACGTTCTCCTCAGCTACCGCCAGAGAATCTTGCAGGGAGAGAAATTTTTCTAGGCGCACTAGTTTCACAGTTTGAGTCACCCGGGGATTGGTCACGACTTGTAGACTTCCTTTAGCAGTTTGAGCTTTCTTTACTAGCTGCACCAAAGCACCCAAACCAGAGCTATCGACAAAATCAATTTTAGATAAGTCCAGAATAATATGCGCTGGACCTTCATCAATACATTTGCCAATAACGTTACGGAGAGTAGATTCCGAAAAGGCATCTAGCAATCCAGTAAGGCGGAAAATTTGATAATTTGACTCGACTTGGCGAGTGCCCCTTAAACTGACTGTAAGGGTTAGTTGTTCAGGAATAACACCCTCCTAGATATAGCTGATAAATATCAATAATTTAATACTTCTACTGTCAAGTTGACTACTGTGACAGTAGATTGATGACTTGGCTACCGTTGATACACGCGCCCTATCACCATACCTTTTTTTGTTGGTTAGCACCTCAAGGGGCTAAAACAACGTCAATATTAGATTATACAACAGTATCAGAGTAATGGGGGTAGGGTAACCGGGTGTAGCGGTAGGGTAAAATTAAGCCAGCCGCAATTGTAACCGATTAATTATAACTGAAGCAGATTTCTTGGTTTGCTGGCAATGCAGGGGTTATTCTATAGCCCCACACCCGCTCACCCTACAGTTGGGGTTTGGCATTGACTATTGGGCGCTATGCTCCTGGGTCGCCGCTACGCGAACGCATCAGCTCGACAAACTGCTGAAATAAATAGTCAGCATCGTGAGGACCAGGACTAGCCTCTGGGTGATACTGTACTGAGAAGAACGGTAAGGATTTGTGACGCAACCCTGCCACAGTGCGGTCATTGAGATTTAGGTGAGTAACTTCCACCTCCGTGCCTAAGGTATCGGGATCAATAGCAAAACCATGGTTTTGGCTAGTAATTTCCACCATTTGCTGCAAACCGGCTGGGTGATTCAAACCTCGGTGACCAAATTTAAGTTTAAAGGTCTGGGCTCCTAGGGCAAGACCAAGAATCTGATGTCCCATGCAGATGCCAAAAATAGGTTGCTGACGCTCCAATAAGGCTTTGGTGGTTGAGATGCCTTCGAGTACTACCGCCGGATCCCCTGGTCCATTGGACAGAAATATCCCATCGGGATTATACTTAGCAATTTCTTCTGGCGGTGTATTAGCAGGGACGACAATTACCCGACAATTGTAGCTCGCTAGACGCTTGAGAATATTACGTTTAATCCCAAAATCGATCGCAACAACTGTCAAAGGCTTGTCCTTTTCCACTCCATCAACCCCAGGACCGAACTCCCAATTGGCTTCCGTAGGATCAGACCATTGGTAAACCTTGTGAGTGCTCACTTCTTTAACTAGATTTAATCCTGCCATACTCGGAGCCCCTTGCACTTCGGACAATAATTCAGCGGAGTCAAGGATTTCTGTGGAAATGGCACCGTTTATCGCACCAATGGAGCGTATTTTGCGGGTTAATGCCCTTGTATCTATGCCGTAAATTCCTGGGATGTTGTGTTCCGCAAGATAATCGGGCAAGGACTGGGTAGAGCGCCAGTTACTGGGCCGGTAGCAGATGTTACGGGCAATTGCCCCTCGGATTTGAGGATGAGCAGATTCTTGATCGGAGGGGTTAACACCAGTATTGCCTAATTCTGGATAGGTGAAGGTCACAATTTGACCGCAGTAGCTGGGGTCTGTCACCACCTCTTGATAACCCGTCATGGCAGTGTTAAACACTACTTCACCAATGGTTGTACCAGTCGCTCCGAAAGACCAGCCTTGGTAAGTTGTGCCATCAGCGAGAACTAGCAGAGCTGGATGAGCCGTTGAGATAGTCATTTTATGTCAAGTAAACCCTTTTCTTTAAGCTTAGGATTGAAGCGAATTTCAGTCTTTACCCCTCGGGATTCTAGCTCATCTTTAATTTTAGCTTCAACTCTCCGAGCAATTTTCTTGAGAATCTTAATTTTTGCTAATTCCTCACTTTGCTCATAGTCTAATTGCTCTGCTTCAGTCATTGTCACTTTAGCATCAATGGGCTGGATCCACAGATTTTCCTGCTCTCCATTTCCCACCGGGATCACACCATTATCTTCAATCCATGCCTTACGAATCGTTTCTAATCGACTCCGGTCAGGTTTTTCAATCGTTTCTACTTTTAGCCAATAGCAGGAGTGATGCTGACGAACTAAATGTTGTTTGATGCTGATATATACATCTCGGGAATAATTCACAAATTTCAGCGTTTTATCTTGGTCAAAAATTGCGTATACACCAATCTTTTTTTGTAAAAATTCTGGTATATTTCC
The DNA here is from genome assembly GCF_010672485.1 of Moorena sp. SIO2C4. NCBI lineage: Bacteria > Bacillati > Cyanobacteriota > Cyanophyceae > Coleofasciculales > Coleofasciculaceae > Moorena > Moorena sp. SIO2C4. The sequence goes on from NZ_JAAHGN010000283.1 coordinate 5,569, forward strand.
CGTTTCATCCAGATAGGGAATAAATTCTAAATCCTTCAGAGATGGAATTTGATTATCAGAGGTGAGCATGGGATGGGATTAAAAAATAAGATTAAAAACTAAATTTTATTGAAATTTGCGATAAATCCCACACAGGCGACTGGGATTAAAGATTTTGGCTTTGAACATGAAGTTAGGAGGTACATTAATGATGATATAATCATCAGATTCTTGATACTGCTCATATTCCGCTGGCATTCCCTTAGGGGTTGAAGTGGTGTAGGGAACTGGTTTAAACAGTAATTCAGTAAACTCAACCCTTTCAGCTTGAGCCGCTTCAGCTACTTGAGCCAAGAAGTTTTCCCCGGTTAGTAAAGCAAATAACTGGTCTCGGGCTTCTGGAGCTAGGACAAAACTGCTATCGAACTTGTTAATTATCTTGAGGCGAACCATAAGTCAAGGACAATCCCGAATTCTTTAACACAGGGATTATACCTGATCAAGATTCACTCGTGAACAAGACTTCCCTTAAATATACTGCTGAGTTCTGAGTAAGACCTGTCACTGTTCACTAATCCTATAGGATTGCCATAGGAGCACCCACAACGAATGCCCCTACTGTTTTTTTGAAAAAAATGCAGTTAACTATTTACAGTTTACTTTTAACCTTGGCCAATAGGCCACGGGTTCGCTGAAAGCGGGACTTCGTCCATCGCGTTCAACCTTCAACTTAGTTAACCTTAAACCTACCCTATACCGAACCCTAAAGGCGAACAACCTTGGCCAATAGGCCACGGGTTCGCTGAAAGCGGGACTTCGTCCATCGCGTTCAACCTTCAACCTTCAACCTTCAACCTTCAACCTTCAACTTAGTCAACCTTCAACCTTCAACCTTCAACTTAGTCAACCTTCAACCTTCAACCTTCAACCTTCAACCTCTAAACCTTAAACCTTCAACAGTAAACTTAGTCATCCTTCTGAGCCACGTCTGTTCCCCGCTTCCGGATCCGATTCCGTTCCTTCGAGCAATTTCTATCCCCGTCTCTGAGTTTATTTTCAAGTTTGCACTGCTCGTAAGTAATTTGGGCAGCGTGGCGTTTTGGGAGTTGATTCTGTTTTTCTAAAGCTTTGTTAAAAAACTCTAAACTTTCTTGCTCTTGCCCCAGTTTTCGCAAAATTTGTGCTTTAAGGTAAAGTACATCTGGGTTGCTTGGTGTTGTTTCCATTGACCGGTCTACATAGTCTATTGCCTTAGAATATTGCTTTAAATCTCGATATCCTACAGCAATGCCTCGATAGGCTAAATAAGAAGGAAAAGCATAGGTTTCTAACTTGTCAATGGCTTGAGATGGGTCAGAAAATGGTAAATTAACTGCTAACATTAAATCCATATAGCCTGTAATCAAGTTTAGCTCTGGATCATTAGGATCAATTTCTTTGGCTTCATCCAGATATTCAAAAACTTTCTGCAATTTAGTCAAGGCGCTGATGGGACCTTCTTTTTCAAAATCGTAAGCCCCTTCCAAAAAATAACCTACTGCTGTGTAAAGATTACCTCGCAAGGGATCAGAGGCAATCATTTCCTTAGCCTTATTAAGAGTTTTAGTTCCGTAGCTCTTGAAGGTTTCCCAATCTTGATCTAAGTAAGCTAGAGATGATAGCATAGCATAGGTCATGGGTTCTTTAGACTGCCTAGATTCCGATTTTTTTAGATAAGCTTCGGCCTCTTTATAGTTTCCCTCCTTGAAGAAGAAGTCAAAAGCATCTTGAACAGTGTTATCAATGTCCCGAGGATTACTGTCGCGAAAGGGATCAGCTGCCAAGGTGGGCATTCCCCATAAACCGATTAATACAACTGCTGTGCTGACGCAGGCTTTAACTATCTGTTTTGGTGCTCGAAACCGTTGGTTCATCGTCATTCTGGCAATATTAAAAATATATGCTACTAACCTCAGTACTGACGTTGCACTTGATGCCAGGTTCCATGGTACCGGAAGTTGGGGCATAAGATAGTAAGGGACTTGCATGTAAAAAAAATACCAATTAAAGTAGGGTGGGCAAAGTTATCTTATCTATAAGACTCATTTGAACCAAAATGTTTTTGCCCACCCTACAAGCTAAAATCTGGTATTTTATTTT
>NZ_JAAHGN010000284.1:0-7675 GCF_010672485.1 Moorena sp. SIO2C4
TGGTTAGCTTCAGAGCTAGCAGCCTGGAAAATGCAGGTTGAGGTGGCAGGTGATATATCTCAAGGGAGAAAGGCAATTGCTGGTAACCGCCCAGATGTGGTTCTGCTAGACTTGTGTTTTCCTGAATCATTGGGAAATGGTTTCGAGCTGTTAGAAGAACTGAAAACAACTCAGCCCCCTGTACCTGTTGTAGTATTTACGGCTCAAGAAAGTTTTGCTGAACGAGTCAGAGTGGCTCGTTTGGGGGGAAGGGGTTTTCTTCAGAAGCCTGTAGCACCCCAAAAGGTGATGGATGCGATCGCTAAAGCGTTGCAACAATCCGGTCCACCACAGGCAAAGCTATTGATTGTTGACGATGACCCTCAAATCCTGGATCAGCTACGCACTGTGCTAGAACCTTGGGGATTCCAATTGACTTTGCTAAACGATCCACAACAGTTCTGGGAGACCATAGAGCAGTGTACTCCCGACTTACTGATTTTGGATGTGGAAATGCCGCAGTTTAGTGGTATTGACCTGTGCCAGGTGGTACGCAATGACCCTCGCTGGGGTGAGTTACCCGTGTTGTTTCTCTCTGCTGTTCAAGATGCTGAAACTTTGCAGCAAGTGTTTATGGCAGGGGCAGATGATTACGTACAAAAGCCAATAAGAGACCCGGAGCTATTGGCTCGCGTGTTGAATCGCATTGAGCGCAGTCAACTAAGACTTAAGATGATAGCACAGAAAAATCAAATGTTGTCAGATAAATAAATAACCCTGGTCAGTTAGTGGACGTAGAATTGGCAGATCGGACATAGTAGAGTTGATCACATTTTATTCACAGTTGATGGTTAACGGTTGACTGTCAGCAATCATGTCAATTGTCAACCTAATTATGATCAATTTCTTTGACTATATCTTATTGGCCGAAACCTTTATTTCCCAAAGTAACTGCTACCTTGGGCAGCCTAAAGTAATCTGGCTACACCTGATCAGTGATACTCTCATTACCCTAGTCTACTATGTGATTCCTATACTGCTAGTGTACTTGATCAGGCAGCGGCAGAATCTGCCTTTCAAGGGACTCTTGATTTTGTTTGGGGCGTTTATTATTTGCGGTGGCACCACTCACCTGATGGAAGTATGGACCGTTTGGGATCCAGCTTACTGGCTATCAGGCTCTATTAAAGCAATTACAGCTATAGTTTCTGTCTACACTGCCATAAAATTCTACTTTATTCTACCTCGAATCCAAAATTCACCTAGTCTGGCTGGACTTGAGCAGCTCAACCAGGAGCTAAAATCTCAAATTGAAGAGCGTATTTTGACAGAGCAATCCTTACGGAAACGTGAGCAACGCTGGCAATTAGCACTACACGGAGCTAATCAGGGAATTTGGGACTGGAACCCTAAAACCAATGAAACCTTTTTCTCCAGCCGATGTAAGCAAATGCTGGGGTATGATGAAAACTACGACATCGGAAACTATAACCATCAATGGTGGACACACATCCATCCCGATGATGTAGACCAGGTGATCAAAGCTATGGAGGATCACTTAGCACAAAAAACCTCCTATTATATTCAAGAGTATCGCTTACAGTGCAACGACGGCAGCTACAAATGGATTCTTGACCAGGCACAAGCACTGTGGGATGAAGCAGGTGATGCAGTGCGAGTGGTTGGATCAATTACCGATATTAGCGATCGCAAGCAGACAGAAGAAGCATTGCAAGAAAATGAAAAGGCGCTGAAGTCCAACCAAGAGCGGCTCGAAGCAATTATGAGTTCTCTTCAAGACGTGGTCTGGTCAGTATCACTCCCTTCTGGGATACTGCGCTATGTTAATATAGCGTTCGAGCAAGTTTACGGTCGCCCAACTTTCGAGCTATTCAGCGATCAAGACAACCTCTGGCGACAGTTTATTGTCCCAGTAGACCGTGATCGTGTTGAGAAGGCATGGCGAGCTGTTCAAGAAAACCGTCGTGAATCGTGGGATTTAGAATATAGAATTCAGCTCAGTAATGGAGAAATTCGCTGGCTGAACGATCGCGCTCATGTGGTTATCCGTGATAATGGCACCTCTGTACATCTTCACGGCATCACTACGGATATCACCAAGCGTAAACAGCAAGAAGCTGAACTGCAACAACTCAATCGAGAATTAGAAATTAGGGTTCAACAGCGCACAGCTGCTTTACTCGAAAGTGAACAACGATTCCGCTCGTTGTTTGAATCTGCCCCAGATTTTATCCATATCTTAGATACTCAGGGCATGATTGAGCAAGTCAACCCCGCTGTTATCCAGCAGTCCGGTTATTCTGAATCAGAATTGATCGGTAATCGGTTAGAAGAGTTCTTTACCCCCAGATACCAAAACATTTGCCAGCAAGAGTTTCCAGTTTTACTGGAGCAGGGAACCCATCGTCAAGAAATTGAGTTTGTCTGCAAAAATGGCACTGTTCTTACCACAGACTCCTCCTGCTCAGTGGTTCATGATACCCAAGGAAACATTAGTTATATCTTAGTGTTGCAGCGAGATATTAGTTCACGCAAACGATTTGAAGAAGAACGTACCCAGTTAATTGCTAGTTTACAGGAATCAGAGCGACGGTGGCGCAGCCTTCTCGAAAATGTGCGACTGGTGGTGGTGGGACTAGACCGACAGGGTAAGGTGGAGTATGTCAATCCCTTCTTCCTAGAATTGACTAAGTACACAGCAGCAGAAGTTTTAGGCAAGGACTGGTTTGAAAACTTCCTACCCAATTCCCAGCAACAGTCAGTACAGCAATACTTCCAGGACATCCTAGATCCAGACTTTCAATCCCACTATCAGCACTCGATTCTAACTAAGTCAAAGCAAGAAAAAATTATTGCTTGGAATAATACCCTACTCCAAAATGTCCAAGGAGAGGCAATTGGCACCATGAGTATTGGGGAAGATATTACCGAGCGCTACGCTATTGAACGGATGAAAGATGAATTCACCTCCGTGGTCAGCCACGAACTCCGTACCCCCTTAACCTCGATTCATGGTGCCTTGAACCTGTTATCAACTGGTCTAATTCAACCTCAGTCTGAACGAGGACAGCGTGTGATTGGCATTGCCGCTGACAGTGCTGAGCGTTTAGTGCGACTAGTTAACGATATTTTGGAACTCGAACGTCTGGAATCTGGTAAGATCCGTTTGTCGAAGCAGCCAGTGAATGCAGCTGAGTTGATGGTTAAAGCTGTTGATCAGGTGCAGGTGATGGCTAATCGAGCTGGGATTAAATTGGAAGTCTCGCCCCAAGCCATTGAATCTGAGATTGAATTCGAGGCTGATAGCGATCGCATTATTCAAGTCATAACCAATTTACTTAGCAATGGGATTAAATTTTCAGACAGAGGTTCTAGTCTATGGTTAACAGTGGAACTGCAACACCCAGAGGAACTAGAAACCACCTCACCCCTTGACCCAAACAGTGCCACTATCTTATTTACTGTTAAAGACCAAGGTAGGGGAATTCCTGCTGACAAACTTGAAAGCATATTCGGGCGTTTTCAACAGGTTGATGCCTCCGATGCCCGTAAAAAAGGAGGGACGGGTTTGGGGTTAGCGATTTGCCGTAATATAGTGGAGCAGCACGGAGGAAAAATCTGGGTTGAGAGTACTGTTGGTGAAGGCAGCAGTTTTTATTTTACCTTACCACAACAAACAGCAGCAGCAGCAGAAGGTGATCACCATGACAACTAAGCGCATTTTAGTGATTGATGATGATGATGGGGTTCGAGAAATCATCCAATTTTCTCTAGAAGCAGCAGCAGGGTGGGAAGTGTTGACAGCTGCTTCTGGTAAAGAGGGATTAGCTAAGGCTGAGGCAGATCAGCCTGATGCTATTCTGCTAGATGTCATGATGCCCGAGCTGGATGGACCGGCTACCTTTCGACAGTTACAAGCTAATGCAGTAACGGCGGATATCCCAACAATTTTGCTAACCGCTAAAGCTAGGAGCAGCGAGCAAAAGCAGTTTCTAGATTTGGGGGTAACTGGAGTTATTACCAAGCCGTTTAAACCTATGGAATTGGTCGAGGAAATCCAAGGGATTCTTAATTGGCTCGATTGACTCATCGAAGTGTTAGGTTTTATTAAAACTCCCAAACCTGCAGCAAATCATAAGGAACTTGATTAGGATTAATTGCTGGTAAATTAGTCGGCTTAGTAAACTTACCTTACTTAATTAATTGCTCAGGACTTACGCAGCTACACCAGATATAGAGGTAAAGGTGCGTTACGCTTCGCTAACAAACCCTACAAATAGAGACTTTGCGTAAGTCCTATTCCTGCAACAAAGCGGTTAATAACTCTCATTTTCGTGAAAGCGATCGCTTTCACTTGCGCCACAATATCTGGACAACAAATTAAACACAGCGATGCAGCGCGCTCAAAGGAGACCACCCCATTCGGGCTTTGCATCAAGACAATGAATCGAGGGTTAATTTCCGACTGTATCTTCCATGAGTTAATTGGTATCAAAGCCTTATATACTAAGCTTTTTAGGGCTCATATCACCCCCTCATAAACTCCAGTCAATATTGATTAATTCAAATCTAAGCCAGTCAACATTACTACAATTACTATTTTGCTTGACCATGGATATCATTATTAAAAAATAACTATTAATTTCAAGAAAGTCTATCCGGCTATTATGAATCGCAGGATTTTTTTAAAAAAATCAGTCCAACCTTGTGTAGTGGAGTTTTAAAAAAGCTTATAATATGGATAGCATCAAGGCACTACCTAACTCATTAATTTTCTTAATAAAAAAGAATGAAAAAACACTTTTTACAGTTTAGAACCGGCATGGCTGGAGTCAATAAAACCATACCGACTGCTGATGGCAGTTATCAAAAAATAGTGTATGCAGATTGGGCTGGAAGTGGACGAAATTACCTGCCTATTGAGGCCAGAATACAGCAAGAAATAATGCCCCTGATCACGAATACTGAAGCCGAAGTCAATTACACAAGAACAGCAATGACACATGCATACAATACAGCCAGAAAAATTATTGCAGAACATATCAATGCCAGTATAGACGATATTATTATTACTGCATCATCAGGTGCAACTATGCTAATCAAAAGGTTTCAGACAATGCTGGGATTGACACCAAAAACAAATGTCACGCAATCTCTCCCGAGCAACAAAAAGCCAGTGGTATTTGTAACACATATGGAGCATTATTCCAATCATGATAGTTGGATGGAGACTGACGTAACAGTCGAAGTCATTAATCCCGATTGTACTGGGCTAGTTGACCTTGGGCATTTGCAGGAACTTCTACACAAGTATAGGGAATTTCCCCTCAAGATGGCGTCAGTCACAGCCTGCTCTAATCTTACTGGTATAAGTCCACCATTTAACTCTATCGCAAAAATCATGCATGAAGCCGGAGGATTCATATTTGTTGATTTTTCCTGCTCTGCCCCATACGTTGATATTGACATGCACCCTCCTCAAGAGAATACTCACTTAGATGCTATTTTTTTCTCATCTCATAAATTCTTGGGAGGACCTGGTTCCTGTGGTGTCTTAGCATTTAACAGAAAACTCTATCATCAAGTGAACTTCCTCTTTAGGGGAGAGTCTAGAGAAAATCAACCAAGGCATTTTGACAATTACAAAACTATCAAAGAAATTGAAAGACTAGAATACAGCGGAACTCCGGCATTACTCCAGACAATAAGAGCAGCTATGTGTATTCGCTTGAAAGAAGAGATGGGGGTTGACAAAATACTCTCACGAGATCAGATACTTTTGAATATGCTGTGGAAGAAACTCGAAATAATCCCTAACCTTCATATTATGGCATCTCAGCATCGATATAGACTTCCTATTATCTCATTTTATATAGAAAATTTGGACTCGTATATAGGAGCAAGATTGCTCAACGATAAATTTGCAATACAGTGCAAAGCCAGTCGTGCAGCACCCGGAAGCTACGGGTATAGTCTTCTAAAAGAAGGTAAGCCAGAAAGTCAAGAGGATAGGTTCAATTATAACCAGCAGCACAACCCACAATTAGGGTGGATTAGAGTTTCCCTCCACCCTGTCATGATGGATGAAGAAATTAAATTCATAGCAGATAGTATAATACAGCTAGCCAATCGGCATCAAGAATGGAGTCAAGACTATTTGTATGATAGATATCGAAACTCTAAATCACAAGCAAGTATCAATCTAGACTGTCAAGCTCAAGAAGCAATGACAACGATTTTTTCACGTAGTTTTGTCCATTAATTTAACTGAGACTTTAGGAATGACTGAAAAGACTAATAAGCGTTACCCGCTAACAGAAGAAGAAAGAGTTTTTTTTGATGACAATGGATACTTAATACTGAAAGGCGTCTTACCTGATGATGTAGTGACATTAGCTTTAGAGAAGGTCGATGATTTATGGAGAAAGCACAAACAGAAAGAGCCAGAATCTCAATCTATTCACTTGTTTGACTTTGTAGAAGAAGAAGATTTCTTTCTTAATCTATTAGATTGGGATAAAACTATCACTAAAGTTGTCAACCTATTAAGCTCTAACATTTTCTTATTCCATTCTCATTTAGATGTCAACTTACCGGGTGAACAACCATTGCCGATAGAGAAGCTAGAATGGCATCGAGATAGTGACATCATAGAAATGGATCTCAATGTATTGAAAACTCATATGTTTTCTGTCAAGGTTTCTTACTGGCTCAGTGATGTATCAAAGCCAAATCGGGGAAATCTTCTGATAATTCCTGGGAGCCACAAGATGGAAAGATCATCTCTTTCCAAAGCAGATTTTGAAAAAGCAGTCCCGATGCTTGTTGCCCCAGGAGATGCTGTATTTTTCGATCGAAGGGTTTGGCATGCTCGAAGCCCAAATATCTCTAGCGTTACAAGGAAAGCTCTTTTTTATGGATATAGTTTTAGATGGCTGGCTTCACGGGATATTTTTAGAAGACATAAAAAAACAGATAACCCTGTTTGGAATCAACTCCTAGGCTGCTATGAAGATCCTAGATCTCGCTATAAACCCAATCTTAAAGATCTACCTATGGGTATTTGGGATGTAGATAGGTGATAATATCTCTTGAAAAGTAGCGATCGCTACTTTTGCAAGAGTTCTAATGGTAGACAGGAGTGGAGCTCATGCCGGTCATGCTTTTATTTTATCCGACGAGTTCCAGCATTTCCCCCGTTTTATTCGGTCTAATTTAACACTTGAACAGGCATCATCCCTAGCTCTGGAGAAATCAAGCCGGATCAAATATTGATAGGAAATCTTCTTGCCTACATCTTTTTACATCCTCAGCTATCCTAACCATCTTCCAATGCTCATTTCTCAACTCTATATTAGGTGAATGAATATTATACTTCCAAAATCTCCAGAAAGAGGTTGCAGTTGCCGCATAACCGATTAATACCTGTAAAAGCTCTTTTTCTAGAGGCTCTAACGAGCGAACCTGTTCATATCCCTTGATGAAATATTTCGCTTTAACAATATCAATTTTTTCTTGGTTTTGGCATAGTCCAAGGATTCCCATTCCCAAGTCAAATAAGAGGTAATAGTAACAAGATTGCTCAAAGTCAATAAAGGCTTTCAAGTTATTTTTTTCATATAAAATGTTATCATAAAAAAGATCACCATGAATTAAGCCCATTGGTAACTTAATG
>NZ_JAAHGN010000285.1:0-7667 GCF_010672485.1 Moorena sp. SIO2C4
TGCCGAAAGCCGTTGTCACCTTCTTACCTCCTCCCCCTATTTATCCTGATGAGAAAGAATACTACTACCTCAAATGGAATCCCGATACCTACCGTCAAGACTACCTGCATGTCGCTAAAAAATGTAATCTTGATAACCCTCCATCCGCAATGGGAGTGGTAACGGCACGTCGAAAATATGCCTCAGACGATAATCCGAAGAATCAGTATGCTCAACAGATTGAATACCGCACGAAGGTGGAATTAACGGCTAAAGACATTGCTAATCTTGTCTCTCCAGGCGATCCCTTCATCCTGGTTCACGATCAGCAGTTAAATCTTGGCGATGTTGCTGAAGGCCGCCAGGTCATTCCATTTCTGGAAAAAGACGGGCAATACTGGGGAACGCCACCGGATGACTCGACGGCTATCTCTGAGTTGGAAAGGATGAAAGCTGGGGAAGCTAATCTCATTGCATTTGCCTGGCCATCGTTCTGGTGGTTGGACTACTACACAGACTTTTCTCGCTATCTCCGTTCAAATTACCCATGCACTCTTGAGAATGAACGTCTAGTTGTGTTTGACCTCAAAACTTGATCGACCTGACTCTTCTATCAGCATTTATTGGTTAGGACTGATAAGCTACTGTGGGGATAAATATGAAAATCGAAAATCTTCGTTACGAAAACAAGGATGGGCTAGCAAAAGTAGTTGCGACTATCAGCTGGGAAAATTGCAATCGATCTCAGCAGGATATTTACTTTGCGACTCTGCCAGAATATAGCTCCGCTCTGTCTTTGAAAGCCGATACGTACCTGGTTGCTTGTGCTTTCCTAGCAGCAAGATATGGAGAGGAGCGGATCGCGATCGATAGCCCAGTCTGTCCAATTTTACTCGAAGGAGTACTCACTAATCTGGCTTGGCTTCACCGATATTGGGAAAAGTTTAGCCGTACTGTCCCTGTAATTGAAGCCCCGCTGGATACTCATTCAGTCTCACGACCTGAAGAGCATACGGCATTGTTTATATCAGGTGGAGTTGATTCATTATTCAGTCTTCGCCACAACCAACTTACTGTACCAGAGGGTCACCCTTTCTCTATTCGAGATGTAATCTATGTTCAGGGTGCAGGTTTTCCGGAAGACCCTAAATCAAGCCTTAAATTGGATTCCCTTGATCGATCTATTGCAAAATTCAGTGAAGTCAATAAAGAAACAGGTGTCAATCTTATACCAGTTGTAAGCAACTTACGAACCCTGGCTTATCGTGGCTATTCAGATGATGGAAAGTTTTGGCAGTACTGTTACCTTGGGGCTTCACTTGCTGCTGTTGCTCATAGTCTTGGACGGCGATTAACCAAAATTATTGTTTCTTCGGACAATCCCATCTCGGATATAGCTCCTGAAGATCTTATCTATCTAGCACCTAATTACAACAGTCAGAATTTACAGCTTATTTATTATGGTGCTCGATTCTCGCGACTTCAGAAGACGCAAGTCATCAGTGACTGGGACGTTGGGCTGAGGAACTTACATGTATGTACGGCAAACGGCAATTCAAATTGTGGGAAGTGCCTGAAATGTATTGTAACCATGACCACCTTAGAAGCACTTGGAAAGCTAAAAGGTAGTAGGGCTTTTCCGGTAGATGAAGTTTATCCAGAGCTTCTGCAAACTCTTAAACTAATGACACCGGGATATTTAAGTGATTACAGTTCCTTAGTACCTTTACTAAAAGAGCGTGGTAGAGACGACCTTGTTTTAGCCATTCAAAGACTGATTGAGTCCTATAGACCCTGGTCAGATTGGCGCGAGTTAGCGTTGCAGGAGATTAAGCGTAATATTCCTCCACAGGTCACTTTTATATTGGCAGATCAAGATGAATGGGGAACGGATGAGTGGGTAGATGAGCGTCGTCGGCTTCCTTTTCTTGAAAAAGACGGACGATACTGGGGATCGCCACCTGATGACAGGACTGCAATTTTGGAGTTAGAGAGATTAAAAGATGACGGGGCAACCTTCCTAGTTATCGGATGGCCAGCTTTCTGGTGGCTGGAACACTACGTCGATTTTTTCCACCATCTCCGCTCGAATTATCGCTGTCTTCTTGAAAATGAACGTCTAGTCATTTTTGATTTGCAAGACAAGCTGGAAGCTGCTGCCTAGGGCTAAAACTAAATTCTAAGCTGATGTTGACCCACCCCAAAAATTATGCGCATTGCTCAAGTTGCACCGCTGTGGACTAGCGTTCCCCCCTCTACCTACGGGGGGACAGAACTGATAGTGCATTTGCTCACAGAGGAGCTTGTGAGTCGTGGTCACGACGTAACTCTATTTGCTACGGGAGATTCTCAAACCAGTGCAAAGCTGCGACCTATTTGTGAATCCAACTTAGTCAATACAATGGGAAAAGGTGAAGCCTATCAATACGAATATTACGTCAATGCTAGCCTTAGCTCGGCGATTCGAGAGGGGAATTCTTTCGATCTCATTCATTGTCACCTTGGGTGTGCTTGGATTCCCTTTATGGCGCTTTCTAAAACCCCAATCCTTTACTCAGTTGGGTCCGCAGTGACAGTAGACGATCGATGGGTATTAAGTCGCTATCCTGATGTGAATGTTACATTTCGCAGCTACGATCAGATAGCAACCATTCCTCCTGAAAATCGCAAAAATATTCGAGTCATCTATAACGCCTGTGACTTTGACCGTTTTGAACTCTCGATACAATCTGGAAAATATCTGGCTTTCTTAGGACGAATGTCGTCAAATAAGAATCCGCTGGGTGCTATCCAGATTGCTAAAGAAGTCGGTTTGCCGATCGTCCTAGCCGGTGAACCCATGAATGCCGATGAAAATCAATACTTTGTGGATAACATTAAGCCCTTGATTGATGGTGACAATGTTATTTATCTTGGTCCCGTAAATCACGACCAAAAAGTGGATCTCCTCAAAAATGCGGCTGCATTTCTTTTCCCTATTCAATGGCCTGAACCCTTTGGGATAGTGATGATTGAAGCGATGGCTTGTGGGACACCTGTGATCGCTTGCCGAAAAGGCTCGGTGGCTGAAGTGATTGACTTAGGCAAAACTGGCTTTTATGCAGAGTCAGTGGAGGAATTGATCCCCCTAATATCCCGCGCCATGTCCCTAGATCGCCGTACTGTCAGAGAACACGCCATGCAGCGGTTTAGCGTTAAGCGGATGGTAGATGACTATTTAGCACTTTATGAATCACTGGTTTAGGAAGAAAACTATGAGTAAACCATTGTTGGCAAGTATCGTTATTAATAACTATAATTATGGTCGCTTTCTGAGACAGTGCATCGACAGTGCCTTGAATCAAAGCTTCGGCAACACAGAAGTTGTAGTCGTAGATGATGGTTCGACCGATAACTCTCGTGAAATAATTTCTTCTTACGGAGAGTATGTCACTCCAGTATTTCAAAACAATCAAGGGCAAGCTTCTGCTTTCAATTCGGGGTTTGCCCAAAGCCGTGGAGACGTAATCATTTTTTTAGATGCTGATGATATGCTATTGCCGACGGCTGTCGAGAATGCTCTTCCCTTTTTTGAAGATCCTGAGGTAGTTAAGGTCCAATGGCCCTTATCCATCATTGATGCACAAGGCAGACTTCAAAATCGAACTAAACCAGATAAAGTAAGTTCTATGCCAGAGGGTAATTTGCGTGAAGCCGTAATAAAACAAGGCCCAACAAACTATGTTTGGCCTCCTACCAGTGGTAATGCCTGGTCTAGGACATTTCTGAATAAAATCCTCCCTATGGATCAAGATAAACTTCGATTGGCAGCCGACAATTATCTTTTTGAAGCAGCTCCTTTTTTTGGTCTTATTAAAACAATAAAAAGTCCCCAAAGTTACTATCGAATACATTTAAAAAACTATTGGCAAACCATGAGTTTTGATGAAAAACTTAAATTTCAGCTGAGATTTTGTAATCATTACTTCCCGATTCTAAGCCAGTTTTGTAAGGATATGGGAATATCTGTAGATTTAAGTGATTGGCTCGCAAATTCATGGTGGTACAGACTTAATCGCGCTGTTCAAAAACTGGATGAACTCATCCCGGCAAAAGAACCATTTGTGCTTGTGGATGATGCTATTTGGGGAATGGAAGTCACTTCCTTTCGCCATCCTATCCCTTTTCTTGAGAAAGAAGGAAAATACTGGGGATATCCTCCAAATGATGAAGTCGCCATTCAGGAATTAGAGCGATTACGTGAGGCCGGAGCAAAGAAGATAGTTTTTGCCTGGTCCGCCTTTTGGTGGTTAGAACATTATGCCCAGTTTTATGACTATCTTTGTTCAAATTTAACCTGTACGTACCAAAGTGAATTAATTGTCGTGTTTGACCTCAAACCCAGAATAAAGAATCAGTGGCTTGATGAGAGAGTAAACCCAGCACTTGATAGGGGAATATCATCTTGAAATTTTAAATTTTGGAAAAGCAACTTGATTTTATAATTAATAAATGTTATGATTAATATATTTTCTACTTAGTGTAGCTTAAATGCTTTTCTAAGAGTTCTAATGTCAAGCATTGTTGTCTGTGGCTATATGATCCGACATCCAGTTGCCGGAAATATACTCGCCTATTTTCATTATTTATTGGGTCTGAATCGCTTGGGATACGATGTCCTCTAGCTGGAGGAGAGCGGTTGGCTCCTATCTTGTTATGACCCGGTCACCCGCGATTACAGTGACGAGCCAAAGGCCGGTCTGCGTATAGTACAGAAGTTAATAAACAGCTATGGCGCAGATGTTACGGCGTGCTACGTGAATCGTGATACAGGAACTGTCTATGGTGCAGAGTGGGAAGAAGTGAAGCGAATACTGGGAGCCGCTGATCTGCTGTTGAATATCGGTGGGGTTTGCTGGTTACCCGAGTTCCGTATCTGTAAGCGCCGGGTATTAATTGATATGGATCCATTCTTTACCCAAATTGGAAAGTTCGCTGTGGAGGGGCGCAATGACTATCACCTCTACTTTAGCTATGGTACTAACATCGGACACTCCGATTGTAAGATTCCAACTGATGGCCAAGACTGGTTGCCTATCGTCCCTCCAGTGGTGCCAGAACTATGGCAAAACTCTGCATCCACTCCAGAACTGGCAGATGCCGCCTTCACTACCATTGCTAACTGGAGTGCCTATGGTGATGTCGTTTACCGAGGGGAGCCGTATGGGCAGAAAGATCAGGAATTCATGCGCCTACTGGAATTGCCTAGCCGCTGCTCGCAAAAACTCGAATTAGCGATCTCAGGCCATGATTCAGAGATTGTGACTGAAGTTCCCCCGTTCGTTTATACTACTATGCCATTGAAAGGCTCTCCCCATAAGGGATAAGCGTGATTGAGCCTTGAAATTGTGTACCCATGTTGGTTCTTGAAGTGTGTCGGGAATTGGAATATAATGCAACTATAGGCACTGGTTGCATTTTTATTTGATATCATCTCCGGTTGAATACTTACACGCTTGGCCGAATCGAAGGCAGAAGGCAGAAGGCAGAAGGCAGAAGTAAAGGAGTAAGGTTTCATCGGAGATGGTTTTTGATTACTAATTATCCGGACATGATATGAGAACCAAATCGCTTCTTGATGCAGTCGCTCATGAGGCAAACCACGCCAGTTGCTCATGGTTTGTTCGCGAAGCGTCGCCTTTGGCGATAGTTACCGTAAGAGAGTGGAGCCTTATTAAAAAATATTTAACCCTTTTCTGCATAACCTGCCGACATTAAAGGCTCCACTCTCTAAGGTTTCGTCTCCGGGGGAACCCCCAAGACCGCACTGGCTCCCCAAGACCGCGCTGCATCGCTTCATAGCCCTTCAGTTGAACGTTGTGAGCATTCTCAATAAGACTGTACCCAGTAGCAGTAAGTACATCATAATCTAGAAACACCACAGAGATTGGGATTGAGGTTTCGAGTAGTTCAAACTTTGGGGGAACTTCAGTCTTGAGGTGAATCAAACGGACCCCAAGGTTGGAAAATTTAGGTCAGTATCCGAAAATCCCATTCTCAATCGTGTAGTCTCTAGGAGAATAATCTGGGATCAAGTTCTGCTAATTGGCAGTGTTGGATGGTCAGCACCCCCCTCTTGCCTAGACGGGGCGACCTGACTCAACTGCTATGTTTTCCATAACCCTGATGCTAGGTTAGGTAATTATGGCGGAAAATGTTGAGGTAATAATTATGATTATCCCATTATCGATAACTTTGATGATCGCCTCAGTAGCCATTTACCTTTGCGTTAAGACTACTGAAGAAATCGTCAAAGTGGCTGCAGCTATAACAGCCTTACTGTGTCTGTTTGTCAGCCTATTTTTTGTTCCTTGGCCAATCAAACTACTGATTTTGATAGTTCCCTTTATTTTTGAAAAACTCCAGCGGATAGCCTATCGCTAGGGATTAGGAATGATTGCTTTAGGCTTTAAGTAATAAAATCATTAACGATTAACTATTAACCATTAACCATTAACCTAACCCCTAACAGGGTAAGCATATGCGCTACGCCCAGGCTACGCCAACAGCTATCAGCGTGTCGCGTATCAGCTTTGGGTCTGTGGCCACGCTACCGGAACAGATTATCCCCATAGCGCAGGCTGTCTTGATGCAATAGCGAGTGGTTTGTTCGCGAAGCGTCGCCTTTGGCGATAGTTACCGTAAGACAGGCTCGCCTTAATCAATAAGTTTTAACCATGCATCTGCATAGCCTACCAACCATAAAGGCGAGCCTGTCTAAGGTTTCGTTTCCGGGGGAAACCACGGCAGTCGCTCATGGGGGGGACCCCCAAGACCGCGCTGCCTCCCCAAGACCGCGCTGCATCGCTACTTGAGGTGCTTTTGAATAAAATAAGCTGACGGCTGACGGCTGACGGCTGAATGCTTACCTAACAGGATTAACCTAGCTCTTACCATTACCATTACCATTGCCAGTGCTTGCCAGCACCCGATCAGCTAGCTTACCTGGCACTTCCTGGAGATGGTCATAGGTCCAATTAAAGAAACCGATCCCTAGAGTAAGCGATCGCAATTCCATGATCAAGTTTTGCATTTCTGCCTGGGGGATATAGCCAGAGACACAATCCCATCCTGTCCAATCAGAACAGGTCTCATAGCCGAGGATTTGACCCCGATGACCGGTGATCAATTGCAGCACCTTAGAGGTAAATTCCTGAGGTGCATAGACCCCAACAGACATAATTGGCTCAAGTAACGTTGGTTCACAATTGGGCATACCACCGGTCATAGCGAGCCGTGCTGCTTGTTTAAATGCCTGTTCCGAACTATCTACCGAGTGGTAAGAGCCATTGGTGAGAGTAACAGCCACATCTACCACTGGGAAGCCTAAGGGTCCGTGGGACAAGTACTCCTTTACTCCGATCTCCACACCAGGGATATATTGCTTTGGGACGACCCCACCGACAATGCTTTCGGAGAAGTTAAACCCTTCACCCCGAGACAAGGGTTGGATATCAAGGTAGACATCACCATATTGCCCATGACCACCACTTTGGTGCTTGTAGCGCCCGTGAGAGGTAGTGGATTTGCGGATAGTTTCTTTGTAAGGCACTCGGGGTAAGTGAGTGGTCATCGGTAAGTTGTATTTGCGGCTCATCCGGTCTAGAGCAACCTGAAGATGAATATCTCCCTGTCCCCATAGGATGATT
>NZ_JAAHGN010000286.1:0-7651 GCF_010672485.1 Moorena sp. SIO2C4
GAATTTGACTAATACTGGGCAAGCCGGTATCGAATTGGGCCATAATCACAAAAAATCGTGGGATGTTTGGGAACCCTACCAATCATAACCAATCATACTTGGCCAGGAGGGTTTTTGGGATTTTGGGCAGCATAATCAGAAAAAGTATTTTAATCAGTCGGTAGCTAAATCGACGAAAATTCGCGAAACTTAAACAAAAGGCTGCAAAAGAATTACCATTGCGCCAGAGCAGATGAATCAGGAGGTTGACTATGGAGTTTACAAAGTACCATGGACTGGGGAATGACTTTATTCTGATTGATAATCGGGATGACCCAAAACCCAGAATAACCTCAGAGCAAGCGCTACAGCTATGCGATCGCAATTTTGGAATCGGTGCAGATGGTGTGATTTTTGCCCTGCCTGGACAAGAGGGTACTGACTATACGATGCGGATTTTCAACTCTGATGGTTCTGAACCAGAGATGTGTGGTAATGGGATTCGCTGTTTAGCAAAGTTTCTGGCTGATTTAGAGGGGGCTAATCACAAAACACACTATCGGATCCATACCCTGGCTGGGGTGATCATTCCTGAACTCAAGGACGATGGTAAAGTCAGGGTGGATATGGGCATGCCCCAGCTTAGTGCAGCTCAAATTCCGACTGTTTTGGCAGAGGCTGACCAAAAGGTAATCAATACCCCGATCGAAATAGCTGACAAATTATGGGAGGTTACCTGTGTCAGTATGGGTAATCCTCACTGTATCACCTTTGTGGAGGATGCGGATGCCATACCTCTGGAAACTATTGGTCCGCTGTTTGAGCATCACTCAGTTTTCCCCCAACGAACCAATACAGAATTTATCCAAGTGGTGCGCCCTGATTATCTCAAGATGCGGGTTTGGGAGCGGGGTGCTGGGGCAACTCTCGCCTGTGGCACGGGGGCTTGTGCTTCTGTGGTAGCTGGTGTGTTAACTCAGAAAAGCGATCGCATTTGTACCGTGGAGCTTCCTGGTGGTTGTCTCGACATTGAATGGTCCGAAACCGACCAGCGAGTTTACATGACTGGGCCAGCTGAGCAAGTTTTCAGCGGTAAACTATCGCCAATCTGGGGATAAGTCCAGATTTGTTGGCTCTGTATCAATCTTGCTTGGAAAATCCTGCTTTAAACTGCTTGACTACCTGATCGAGACCAACGGAATGGGAGGCTTTAAACAATAGACGATCTCCAGGTTGGACAAACTCCAGTAGATGTTCCACTAGAGGATTAGAGTCACAGAAAGACTCAACTGGCACCGAAGTAACACCGGTTGCGATCGCTTCCGCTTCTGGATCACTTTCATCCACCAAAATCCGCAAGCCATCTAGATTTAGTTGCTCAACCTTTTGACCCACTTGCTGATGAAGTTCACCGGATTGGGTTCCCAATTCCTTCATCGCCCCAAGTACTGCTATATGTCGTTTCCCAGGAGTCTGAGCCAGCATTTCGAGAGCAGCTACCATAGATTCAACTCCAGCATTGTAGGTTTCATCGAGAATCACTACATCGTTAGGTAACTCATAACGCTGGGATCGCCCTGGGGGTAGCTCAACGTTTAAACCATTCCTGAGGGTTTCCCAATCCACCCCCAATAATTTCCCAATGGCTAGGGCCGCGAGATAGTTCAGGGCATTGTGGCGACCTGGGAGGGGGATGGGAAACTCCATGCCCTCTACTTTCAGGATTTCCGGTGCAATCAACTGTCCTTGGACATCACCACCCTCTAAACCATAGGTTAAGGTTTGCCCTTGCCAAACCTGAGCTGCGGTGTCAATTAGGCGTTGATTGTCGTGATTGAGAACCGCGACACCGTTGTTGGACATATGGGCTAATAACTCACACTTGGCTTTTGCGATCGCTTCAGTAGAACCCAACAGACCAATATGAGCTGTACCCACATTAGTAATAACCCCCACGGTAGGGTTGGCGATCTCGGTCAACTCAGCAATCTGTCCTGAACCACGCATTGCCATCTCGATTACAGCATAGTCATGGTCTGGTGTCAACTCCAGCAAGGTTTTGGGTACACCGATTTCATTGTTGTAATTGGCCTGGGTTTTGAGTACAGTTCCTTTAGTAGACAAAACTGCTGCGATTAGCTCCTTAGTGGTAGTTTTGCCTACAGAACCAGTGACAGCAATCACCGGAATCTGAAACTGGTCACGCCACCACCGAGCAATTTGCTGGTAGGCTTTGAGAGTATTTTCTACCTGAATCAGGGGCAAACCTTCGAGTTGGCTAGCGTTAGTCGCCTCAGCAATGACCGTTAATGCCCCCTTCTCTACTGCCAGAGCTGCATAATTATGACCATCAAACTTTTCACCCCGCAGTGCTAAAAATAGTTGACCCGGCTCCAGGTTACGGGTATCAGTGGTAATGCCAGTGAATGACTTTTCCAGGATTTTTTCTGGAATGCCTACTGTCTTGGCGGCGAGAATGTCAACTAATTTTCCTACAAGAAGCCGACACACCATAACCTTATTGTTCTCCCAGTGTCCTAATTGTGCTGTTTTCTCTAAACGCTCTATTTTCCAGGTAATTCAATAAATTTCACATTGTTTTTACTTAATTTTCACAATTTCCACTGATTGGCACAATTAGGTAAATACTAGATGAAGATATACTAATACTATAATAGCTCACCTAAAGTTTAGGTGATCATTAGAATATATCTACTGCCGTAGATATATTGTGATACCCCAAACTCTCTTTGTGTTAGCTAAGCCATTTAAAGTTGAATTTTCATCTTCTCAAGCCAACCA
This sequence comes from Moorena sp. SIO2C4, assembly GCF_010672485.1. Taxonomy (NCBI): domain Bacteria; kingdom Bacillati; phylum Cyanobacteriota; class Cyanophyceae; order Coleofasciculales; family Coleofasciculaceae; genus Moorena; species Moorena sp. SIO2C4. The sequence goes on from NZ_JAAHGN010000286.1 coordinate 2,782, forward strand.
CCATTGATGAGCCCTAGCTTTAGCACCTAGGAGAGCTACCTAAAGTGACCACCTGGAGAGACTCTAAAGAATCGGAAATTCGACATATTAGCTTGCAAGAGCAGCAAGTTTACAATCACTTACTCCAGTGGGTAAGGGTAGAATCACCCAAGCAATCAATTGAACGCTTCAAAAGGCTCTTCCTGGATGGAGTGGGATACGAAGATTTTGACATCTGGTTGGCCTTGGAAAAGATAGTAATGGATAAACGGGCTCGGACAGAGTTCCGATTTGTGATCAATCGCTGCTGCCATATTCTGATCAATCACTGGCATCTGAAACCAAACACCAGAAGAGCAGTCCAAGAATTGGTAGCTCTGTTTGATCATGTGCCGTCTCCAATGAGGGTTCACTCTCGGGCTCCTAGACGCCTGCGGGAACTAATGCAGCTGTTCAAAAGAACAGAGCAATATCTAACTTTGCAACGTCTATCCATAGTAATGAGTGATACACCTCTATACTCTAATGGTTCTAAGCGAGTGGCAAATTTGATTCAGCGGTATCCCTACTTATATGAACATTGCTTACTCAGTGAAGACAGCTCTCAGGAATATCAGCAAACTGTCCGGCAAGTTCAAGCTAGGGTTCAACGGCGCTTTGAGTGTGATTTATCTAAGTACGTAACCTATCAGGTGCGATGCGCCCATGTCATGCGAAATCGGCAGATCAGGACTCCAAGACGAATTATTCAACCAGTGTCAAATCCCACATTGCTGACCGAACGAGAGTTGGCGAGTGCTCTCAAGCAGTTTTTTGGCAAAGTGCAAGGGTCTTACACTTACCAAGATGTTGCTCGTAGCTTCCATACCCACAGTCAGCACACAGCCTGTTTCAAAGACTTCAAGGACGATTTATATGAATATTTGATTGCCTCGATTGACCCGGCCTATGGGAAGCAACAGTTTAACAAGCGGTTGTATAGTCATTTGCAAAACACCTTGTCTGAATGGGATTACCAAAGGCCAAATGAATTTATGGTGGTGCGCACCTGTAGTCAATTGTTAAATTTTTTGGTGGTGGAAAGCCCTCAGCGCCCCCATCACTATACATTTGTTGATTTGATTGGCAATATAGGAACCACCATTACCACTGGACTATTGCTCAAGATTGTATTGATCTGCCGTAAAGTCAAGCCCTATTTAGAAAAGCGATTTTCGATTTTGTTTAACCACTACGAGTCCCAAACCAGAAACAGCGTACCCTGGTTAGTCCCGTCTCTGGAAAACTTGAATATTGCCTTGAGTGTACACTTTGGCTCAGCTGATATCTCCTGCCTTAATCAGATTATGTAAGTTATTGCGTAGCGCTATAACTATAGCGTTTATCATACCTATGAGGTACACAGAATTTGTTACCACTTCCGACTTCCCTACTCCCTACTCCCTACTCCCTACTCCCTACTCCCTACTCCCTACTCCCTACTCCCTGTTCCCTTTGCTATAGTTGCTAGATTCCGATTATTGTAGAGACTCATTGCTTTTTCCACACCTTGCTTAAGAGACAGTTCAACCGCCTCAACTGCTAGTTGGACTACCTCAGACATTAACTCGGCTTCCTGGGGTGAAAATTTTCCTAGGACGTGGGAGATCGTGTCTGGCTTCTGACTGGATTTGCCGATGCCAATCCGCAGGCGAGGGAAGTTTTGCGTACCCAGATGGGCAATTGCGGATTTCATGCCATTGTGTCCTCCCGCTGAACCAGAAAGGCGCAGACGCAAACGCCCTACTGGTAAGTCCATATCATCATAAATGATCAGGACTGACTCAGGTTTTAGCTTGTACCAATCAGTCACCGCCCGAATTGCTTGTCCAGAGCGATTCATGTATGTCAGGGGCTTGAGCAAGCTTAGCTTATTTCCTTTTAGTCCAATTCCTTGACCAAACCATCCCTGAAACCGGCGATGTTCGCTTCCTGAAATCTGTAATCGACCTGCGATCGCATCGACCACTTCAAAACCGATATTGTGCCGCGTTTTATCGTACTTGGGTTCCGGATTACCTAAACCCACAATCAGTTTAGGAATTGTAATTTGTCCGGTTGTTTCGATAGTGCTCATGGTCAAAAATCGTTTGGGTAATGGGTAATGGGTAATGGGTTACCCATCACCTCAGCTTTATGATCTCGATGTTTCCGGACATCATAAACAGGGGAGTGGGGAGTAGGGGGAAGCCGTGCAGGCATGGGTGCTGAACTTGACACGTCATACTTTACACGTTATATTTCACACGTTATATTTCACACGTTATACCTTTCCCCATCCCGGATTAATTAAGCAGGATATTGAAAGAGGGATTCCAGATACACACGAGCACAAGCCCGATAACTCTGGGATGTTTCTGGGGTCTTACCAATACCATTTTGGAGCAAAAACAGAGAAAGTGCTGCTGCGAAGACCCGGTCTTGGTCCCAGCTAGGATGGGTTTCTAGGTAGCGCTTGAGAGACTCGTGCAGGTCTTCGGGGATTTCTGCCAGGATACTTACGGTTGCGTTCATATTCACCTCTTCATATAAAGGTATTTTTGGAAAAAGCCACCTGATTTCAAGCACTTCAGATAACTGCCTTGGCCAAAAGAAAGCCAAGACAAGCTAGCACCGAAGCACTGAATTTTGATGCCACCCTTGCTTTAGTTCAGAACTATCCCCAAATAGCCTAGGGTAGTCCGTGCTAACCCCTGCTAGTGGGCGTAGGTTAGCTTAGAGCAAATTTTTTTATAGGTTGGTCGCACCATTTTCATCTGAAATGGGGTGGGTTTGTCAATGCTGCGAAATATTACAACTCCTGTTCAAATTCCGAAATGTATACGAAATAATCAGGGTTTGAAGCGCTTTTTTTTTACATAACTTTACATAAACTGCGGTCTTAACTGCTGCGGAATACTAAGTCGGGAAAATCCCCAGTAAAACTGGAATACCTAATGCCACCGTTGAGGCTTGTGGAAAACTATGGGAAAACTGTGGAAAAGGTTGAAGCTCTGTGTGGAAACAGTGGGGAATCTGTGGGGGAAAGTTGGGACAAACGATAAGAATTCTTACGGTTTCGTTGGCGGTGGAAAACTGGTGACGACAGATGGGGCAATTGTGGATTGTGACCTGTGATCTATAGCAAAGGGAACAGCGGATCACCGGAACAGGGAACAGCGGATCACCGGAACAGGGAGTAGGGAATATGGCATCAAAAATTCTCACAATTCATTTAGGAGCGCTATATTAGCAAACTCTGATTAGCAAACTCTTCAGTTGAGTCCTTAAGGAAAAAACAATGAAAAAAAATATAACCACTGACTAATTGCTTATAACATAATTATGTGGTATGTTCGGGTATATTGTCGCTACGCCACCTTAGAGCCTCTTCACGAATTTGTTGTATGTCTTGATCAGAGATTCTGTCGATGTGAGACAAGACTAAACTCATGCGGCCTTGAGCCTTGAGTTGGTCACGGTGGCGGCAGAGAAAATCCCAGTAGAGGAAATTAAAGGGACAGGCTCCCTCCCCAGTGCGTTTCCGAGGATTGTAAGCACAACTGCTGCAGTAGTCGCTCATTTTATTGATGTAATTAGCTGATGCAGCGTAAGGTTTGGATGCTAGGATGCCGCCATCGGCAAACTGACCCATACCAATCACATTGGTTTGCATGACCCAATCATAGGCATCAATAAAGGCTCCATGAAACCATTCTTCAGGTGCGACCCGTGGCGAATTTAATTCGCCAACGGAAAGCGCACCTAAGATCGATTGAGGGGAAACTCCAACAATTAGAGCAAAATTGCTCAACACCATCAGTCGCTGAATGTGATGGGCGTAACCGGTTCGTTCAACCTGACTCAAAATTTGGAGTAAACAGTTCATGTCTGTTTTCTCGGCATGCCAGTAAAAGTCAGGTAGGGGCTGGGTGTGGTTGAACCAATTGCTTTGGGAGTAGTCAGGGTTCATATAGATATAAATGCCGTGCATATATTCCCGCCAACCCAGGACTTGACGAATAAATCCTTCTGTGCTGCTTAAGTCGAGTTGGTTTTAAAGTGGCCCATGGCTGACCAAATGAATACGAGTTTTTGGCGGTGGTAACGTCTTTGTTGGACGTAGCTTAGGGATTCAATCAGAATTACTGGCGTATTTTGATGGTTTTGTTGACAACTGTTTAGCGCTGATTGTTGAGTCCAAAGTTGATCCCCTAGTACCCAAATCCCGATAGTCATTATGGCTGATGCTTTTTACTGTCTTGATATCATACAATAACCTCAGGGATTTTTGTGTTGAGTTTTAGGAATTAGGGAATCGGGAATCGGGAATCGGGAATCGAGAATCGGGAATCGAGAATAGGAAATATAAAAAAAGTGGAAATTAGATTAATTTTCTCCACTTATTAATTAAAATTTATGGGTAAATTAATCAGAGATTATTAAAAATTATTTTTTTACGGCGGTTTGCATAACTATCAGGTACACAGGATTGTTTTCCCTCTTCCCTCTTCCCTACTCCCTGCTCCGAACGCGCCCCGCGTGGCCCACGGCCTCAGTCCCTGCTCCCTAAAAACCTAGAAATTTGTACCTAATTGAATTGCAAACTGCTGTATATGTTTTTTTAGAAAAATTATCAATCAAACAATAGTTATATAGAGCAGCTATAAATTGGTTTATAACTGCTCTACATATTATTTAGCGGTTTTTAGCCTAATCAGGTACACAGTCTTGTTTCCCGATTCCATACTCCCTACTCCCGATTCCCGATTCCCGATTCCCGATTCCCGATTCCCTAACACCCAGACCGAATTACAAACTGCTATAAACACTGCTAAATACTACATATCTCAAGGCGAGAGAAGAGAGATAC
>NZ_JAAHGN010000287.1:0-7630 GCF_010672485.1 Moorena sp. SIO2C4
CAGTTCTACCAAGATGCCAGTTCCACGCAAGATGCCCATTCCACCAACATGTCCATTCCAGAAAACTCTTAAAATCATTCCATTATTAAGCAACGCCCTAAAAAAAAGCGATCGCATTTCCTAATCCTACTAGCTAATCTCAGCAGTTAATCGAGATAAAAACAACTGAATTTTTTGATTGGTTTAGTTCAGTATTGTATTGCTATCCTTAAAGGCAGGGTAAACGCATCTAACTTAAGCAAGTTTTATAAAATATATATTTTTGAATTTTAACTATTACAGGATATTCCCAAAGATAGTCCTGATTATGACTTAATTTGATTGGTATTGCATTCAGGGTAAGCGCAAGAATCAATAAACCGTGGCTTACCCTCGAAAAAGACCGCGTCATTCTCAACAACTTAACTCTATTGCGAGTACAGTTCTACGAGATTATAGGGGTTTCGAGCCACGATCAACCGATATCCAGCCAATGCACATTATGGGCAATTTTTTCTTGCGCTTACCCTGGTATTGCATTGAGCAGACTATTCGATTATAAATCGAATAGTTGAAATTTTTAAATAAGTAAAATCAATTTACTAGAATTATTGGGTGTTAGCATACAGTTAACTATACACATTGACATTAATTATATATATTTTTAGTTTTAGTTATTATATTTGATTATCATAACTATATTAGTTTAATATCAATTCATCTTATATTGCTGAATTAAACCAATTTTTTACTTCTTAATAAAGAAGTTTTTGATTAGCTTTTACAACCAAAATATAATCAGCGTGTTGATGAAATAGCGAGTGGCTATTGCATCAACACGCCGTTTTTCATTTGTCAGACACGCCAACGAGTTCTTAAAAATTAGTCATGAATTCATTATTTTATATTTGTTGATCAACTTAACCTGGTTATTATATCACACTCTTGCTTATTTGTCAATCTAAGTGAGATGCGTTTGCCCTGTCTTTAAAGCCTGTGTTTATAGCAATTCTTATTTAGATGAGGTACAGATTCCTGAGTTTTAGGGGGCAGCAACTTTTTAGCAACTAGCAGGTAAGAGGGAAAAGGTAAAAAATTATGTGTACCTCATAGCTATGATAAACCCTATTATTTGTTAATAAAACTTATTTTAATAAAATAAGTTTCGTTATTTTTAATTCAAAATTAAAAATAAAATTAACAAAAATTAAAAAAATATATAACCAAATCCATTAAATTAAAAAGTAGAATAAGCTTTGTAAATTGATGGGATACATTGGGAATTATCCATAGATACCCATGACTACAACTAATAGTTTTCTTAACCTTAAGTGGGAACGAAAATTTGAGGATAATGCTATGAGCGATCCTGATAGAGAAATGGAGATGCGATCGCCACAACTACTTCAACAGCAAGTCCAGGAGCAAGTTGACCAGGCGAAGACCGAGGCCCGTAAAGAAGAAGTTATCGACATTTACGAAGATTTGCTCACCACGATCTGGAGCCGGATTATGCCGACCTTAGGTAGAGTGACAGTAGTGTCGATTATGGAAAGAGCTCTAGCTTTGACAACGGAAAAATATCCCCTGATTGGCTATTTAGAATCGAGTGCCGAGGGAATTTCGTTTGAGGTGTTTCGCCAAAAGGTTTCACCAGAACAACGGTTACTAATTCCTGAGGCCCTCAAAGAGTTAGTCACAACGTTAATCGATATTCTAGCCATCTTGACGGGCGACATTCTAGTCAGACAATTACTCAAGGAAATTGAAGGGAAAAAACTTATATGATCAGGCCTCGGACAAAGCCCTTAGGTAAACTGCCTACTAGTATTCCTGGTCTAGACTCGATTCTGGCTGGTGGTATTCCGGAATTGTCCATTAACATCATCACTGGGCCACCCGGATCTGGTAAGACAATCTTTACCCAGCAAATACTATACACCAATGCTAGTACACAGCACAAAGCCCTTTATCTCGTTACCCTATCGGAACCTTCAGTAAAATTACTGCACTACCTACAAAAGTTTGATTTTTTTGACCCCAGTAAGGTAGGTACTGCGGTAATTTATCTCGACATCGGCGAGATTATCCGAGAGCAGGGTCTAACAGAAGCGATCGCTGCCATTATTAATTACGTAAAGGAGTACCGACCTGGGCTGATCGGCATTGATAGCTTTAAAGCTATTCATGATTTGGCAACGGATCCCGTAGAAGTACGTAAGTTTGGCTACGACCTCTCAGTGCGTCTGACTACTTGGGGAGTAACAGCTTTTTTAGTAGGGGAATACACTGACGAAGAAATTAAACATCAACCCATCTTTGCCATCGCCGATGGGATTATTCGTCTGCAAAATCAGCCTCTGGGGTTACACTACCAGCGTTATTTAGATGTGCTCAAACTCAGAGGGGAAAATTATTTTACCGGCTTGCATCCCTTTGAAATCAGTCAGACTGGCATAGAAGTCTATCCCCGGATTAAGATGCTGAAAAACTTATCATCGAAGCAGAAGACCAGCCAACAAAAACTTTCCACTGGCATCCCTGAACTGGATAGGATGTTAGATGGGGGATTGCAGCATAGCACGGCAACTATGGTTGCTGGAGGCGCAGGCACTGGTAAAACCTTGATGGGACTTCACTTCATTGTGGCTGGAATTCTCCAAGGGGAGCCTGGAGTAATTGTTACCTTTCAAGAAAATCCCCAACAGCTCAAAGCCATTGCCCTGTCCTTAGGTTGGGATTTAGAGGCCATGGAAAAGCAGCGAATGCTAGTGCATCTGTATGATTCTCCCGTAGAACTACAGCCGGATATCCATGCTGCTAAAGTTAAAGCTGTTGTAGAAAGGGTTAAGGCTCGCCGGATTATGCTTGATTCTCTCAAGGATATTGAGATTGCCACCCCAAATAAGGTTCGCTACAAAGACTATATTTACTCCTTAGTGAACCAGTTTAAACTTCAAGGTGTGACCACCATAGTAACCAACGAAATTGGGGAGCTATTCGGACCGTTTCAGTTGAGTGAACATGGCGTATCCTTTGTGGTGGATAATGTTATCCTCTTGCGCTATGTAGAACTATCCGGTCGCATTGGACGAGCCATAAACATTATGAAGGTCAGGGGAGCGCCCCACAGCAAAGAAATCCGGTTTTTTGAAATTACCTCAGATGGAATTCGCATCGACGAGGTGATTCAAGCTCAAACTGGTGTGCTGACTGGAATGCCTGTCTTTAATAATACTTACTCGAATGACAATGGCTTTAAGGAGTTGCTTAACCAGAGTCGTAATATCATGAAAATCTTGCAGGGGGTGGAGGAGATGGACATCAATGAATTAGCCAATCGCACTGGATTCAGCCCTCAAGACTTGCTCCATGAGTTAGAGAATCTCAAGCAGCAGGGTATGGTAATTACCTGGGAACATCAGAATACAACCTATTACAAAGCTACGATTTGATTGATTATTTGGATTGATTATTAGTTAAATTACCACTAATGACTAATCACTAATGGCTAATGACTAAGCCCACAATCAAATTAATGTCCACAGGAGTGCCAAATCTGGATGCCGTTTTGGGCGGTGGCTTTCCCATCTACTCATTGAATATCTTGGCAGGGGCTCCTGGCACTGGCAAAACCATTTTGGTGCAGCAGATTCTGTTTAACACTATCAAGAACCAACCCCATAAGAGAGCTCTTTATCTCAGTACCCTTTCCGAGCCAACCCTCAAGGTGGTGCGTTATATGCAGCACTTCCAATTCTTCGATGCTCAAGTATTTGGTGAGCAGGTGATCTATAGTGATCTCGGTTCATTCTTAATTGAACAACCGATGCCTAGGTTGGCGGATCATATAGTGGGTTTGGTCAATCAACATCAAGCAGAAGTTATAGTTATTGACTCTTTTAAGGCCATTGCTGACCTGACCGAAAAAAGTGGTGAATTCCGCCGTTTTTGCTACGAACTATCGGTTCGCCTCGCCAGTGCTCGTTGCACTACTTTTTTAGTGAGTGAATCCGATCGCTCCCAGATTAGCAACAGTGCAGAATTTGCTTTGGCTGATGGCATTATTTACCTTTCGACCCATGAGGAGGCAGGGGAGCAACGCCGTTGGTTACAGGTTCATAAATTACGGGGTCTGGCACCCTATATGGAACCATTTCCGTTTGTGATCACTAATGTGGGGGTGCGGATTCTCAGCCCTACCCTAACCCTCAGGCAAAAGTCGGTGAGTTGGTCAGTGCCAGCAGGGCTTATGGTGATGGGAATTCCGGGTTTGGATAAACTGTTGCGGGGAGGTATCCCCTACGGTCGTTCAATCATCCTCTCGGGAGTTGCTGGCACTGGTAAAACTACCTTTGGCCTACAGTTTCTCATGGCTGGAGTTGACCGAGGGGAAAAAGGTTTGCTCTTTTCTTTTGAGGAAACCCCCTCTCATCTGTCCCAGATGGCAGCCGGTTTTGGTTGGGACTTAGAACTTCTGATTCAACAGGAAATGCTGCGCATTGTCTTTGTTACCCAAACTAACATCCGGGTTGAAGAACACCTAGATCAAATTGCTCAGGAAATCGCCTCCTTCCAGCCTCAACGTTTTGTGGTGGATTCAATATCAGTCTTGCTCTACAAAGTCAATAACCGAGCCATCCAGCGAGAAAAGACCTTCCAATTGGCAACCCTGATGCAACAAATCGGTGGAGTGGGTATCTTGATCTCAGGTATCCCTGCTCATGAAACTGGACACCTATCCAGCTTTGGTGTGGAAGAAACCATTGTCGATGGCATGATTGTGCTATCAAAAGAACTGGTTGGTCGTAGACGCGATCGCTATCTAGAAGTGTTTAAAATGCGAGCATCTGACCATGTCTGTGGTTCTCACCCCATGGCAATCACAGAAAACGGTATTGAGATATTTTACAGTCCCAGCCAAATATCCCCCCCCTCAACCACCGAATCATTAAAATTTCTTGGGGATACGACCTATTTAGTGTTTGGGTCACTGCAACAATTGCTCCCAGGCAAAATCCCCTATAACACCGCTTGCTTGGTGGAGGGCGCTCCCGGACTGGGTAAGAGTACCCTAGCCTATCAGTTTTTGCTCTCAGGCTTGCATCGCCAAGAATCAGTGCTATATATTAGTGCCGATATTCCTAGGCAGCAAGTTTATCAAACCCTCCCAAGTTGGGGATTACTCCCTGACCCCTACCTGGAAGCAGGGCAGTTGGTGATCCTCGATACCTTTAGTCCCATGGTAGAGACATTGCCAGCAAATTCTGTACACCTGAATCTCAATGACCCGGAGATGCTTTTGCTCAGGATTGCGCAACAGCTCGAGCAAATGCCTAAACCCTGTCGAGTAATCTTTGACTCCCTCACGCCTCTACTAATCAGCTGTACCCCTAGAGAATTTATTAAGCTGGTCTACCGCAAAAATCGCCAACTCCGTCAGCCTGATGTGGCAGTGTTAGATATTTTTGCTCAGGACGGAATCGAAAAAAGCGATCGCTACAATTTACTGAACCTTTATGATCTGGTAATAGACCTTTATTCACCTGACTGGGATGAAATGAATAACGGAGCAGACATTGGCTACAAAAATTGGCTGCGAATTAGTAAAATTCGTGGCGCTAAGGCAGATCAGCGTCCCTACCCTTACAGTATCTCCCCCACTAACGGGATTGTGATTGAGAGCACCCCATCTTAATCAACGATTCTCGATCACGATTCATTTCCCAAACAGTAGAAAATCTCTCGACGCTTCCATAACATCTAGCGAAATCAGCGTGTCGGAACAAACTTTTGCTATCGACCACTCCAGAAAGACGCGCGCAAAATACCAAAATTTATGAACTGATCAACTATTCTCAGCCGTTAGTCTTATATTTATGAGTTTGTTTGAGAAATACGGTCTAGATTCTGATGCTAAATAGCCTTTACACTATCATTGCCCCTTAATATAAAAACATTTATGTTTAAAAATTATGACAGGCAACCAAGCGGTGTGGCAAACAATCTTTGACCAAATCAAGGCAACTATTGACCCACCAATTTGTGGTATGCTTCTTCTAGAAGAGCAAAAGACTCGGTTGCTTATTGTGCTAGGTCAGCAGTCAACTACTACTGCGGCTGAGCAATTGCTAGCTTTGGCACTGATTACCTTGGCTAGCTTAACTGACCTAGACCTCCAACCAGACCAAATTCAGATGGAGTTAGTGGCATCACAGGAAACTGATGCCCCAAAAACCGTGGCTTATTTAGCCCAAAATGACCTGAAGCGACTGTTTGTTACTCTAAGTTTTCTAGCATTTTGTTCGGAAACGCGATCGCTAAATGTTGCTGCCTTAGGGCAAGCACTACGAGAGAGCACCCTGATGCAAAACGCGATGGCTGGATTGGCGGGCTGGAGTCTAATCAATCGTCAGGGGGTGATGATTTATCGCTACCCAGAAGCCCCGGAATTAGATTTAATTGATAAATACTATTCCGATCGCCGCTATTTTCAACAAGCTATCAAGGGACGCACCTATATATCAACAGTTTTTCGGGCGAAGAGTAACCTGTGGGTTGCCGTGGTTTCTTTACCAGTGATTGGAAATGATGGGCAGGTAGTGGGGATAGTATCTGGGGGTTTGGATTTGGCAGGAGTGCGGTCATTTCTGAGCGTGCCAGTGATTGATGACCGTAAAATCAAGGGTCTAATTACCATTGCTAGTTCAGAAGCAGACGCTTTTGGTGAGAAACAATTGAAGGTTATCAGCTCACTGGGCTCTTGATAGTGATCAGTCAAAACTTTCCCTTGTTGGTTAATCACTACCGGATAGCTCGACAATATCTGCCGTTGTGAGGCTGGTGTCTGTAGCAGAGCTGACTTGATGATCAGGGCAAACTGCCGTTGACCTGATCGGATGCGAGTAGATCTGCCAAGGATTTTCCTTGACTATCAAGACCTTCAGGGTTTGAAGTCTGTGACTAGATGTGTTATGTAAAAGATTTACTAACCTTTCTAGCCCATCTGGAAAAACAAGTGGCTCTCGCTGATGGGGTCTTGTTTGGTGCAGGTACAATGCCAGCCTATGGTGTCAAGTTAATTTAACTTAAACTAAGAGACAGGATATCTGGTCATATCTCGTCTGATAACTCCCTCGATCGATAAAATAAAACTTGAAGTTACATACTTGAAGTAAACTGTAAAAACGTTAAGGCTCAAGGTAACAAACATGCCAGTTTCTGAGTAATTGATCGAAGGAATTGTTTCAGACTTGGCCTTGGCCTATTGGCCACGCTACGCGAATGGCCACGCTACGCGAACAGACTTGCTGACTTGACCAATCTCAAGTTCCCCTAATCCTAGATTACCCCAATGGTTCAACAACCCAAGCTTGACTATTCCGTTATCTGGGTCAACCGCATGGCAGATATTCCCCAATCCCCTTGGGATCACCTTGCCCAACCCCTAAAAACCCCTTTTCTGGAGTGGGAGTGGTTGAATACTATTGAAACATCTGGCAGTGCTACTGCTAAAACCGGTTGGTTGCCCAATCACTTAACGGTGTGGCGAGATAGACAGCTGATCGCTGCTGCACCTATATATGTCAAAGGTCACAGTTACGGAGAGTTTGTCTTTGACCAACAGTGGGCGGATTTATCCTATCGCTTA
>NZ_JAAHGN010000288.1:0-7625 GCF_010672485.1 Moorena sp. SIO2C4
TCAATACTGGTGCTGATTGGGGATTAGCTAAGGGAACCAACATCCGTCCACTGCCCGTAGCTGGAGCGCGAGTATAATAGACACCATAGGAGGGATCAGGGCTCGGTCCTAGTTGCTCTTTTTCCCCACTAAGTTGGTTAGCTTCGGCACGAATAATATCACTAAAGGTAATGATTCCAACTAACTTCCTGTTTTCTAGAACAGGTAACCGATTGAGGTGATAACGATTGAGAATGTATAGAACGTGGCTTAAGGTGTCATTGTGTCTAACTGTTATCGGTTGTGGAGTCATCACCTCTTTGATAGGCGTATTGCCAGGCAGTCGGTCTCGATTTTTGGCAATGTCTTCTTGAGTAATTATCCCGACCAATTTCCCCTGAGCAACTACTGGAAAGCCCCGATGACTAGAGTTACTAAAGGTCTGAATGGCTTGATCTAAGGTCATCTGACTCCCTAGGGTTTCTACCCGGCGCTGCATGATGTCAGATGCTTTCAAACCAGCTAAGGTTCTTTTGTCCACCTTTACTTTAGGCAAGCTGTAGCCTTTCCTCTCCAACAAACGTTGATAGAGAGACCCTTTGGCTAATTGATCGGCAACTAGGTAGGAAACCACACAGGTGATCATTAAAGGTAGGACTAGATTAAAGTCCGTTGTCATCTCAAACACGATCACAATCGCTGTGATCGGTACCTTGGAAACGGCACTAAAAAATGCTCCCATCCCTGCCAAGGCGTAGGTAATCGGATAACCTAATCCGAGCAGGTGATACTCACCGATGCCAACTAAATAGCCTAATGCGGAACCCAATACTAGGGAGGGATGAAACAACCCCCCTGGTGCTCCAGAACCATAGGCAATTATGGTCAGTAAGAAGTAGACCACAAAAGCGAGGCAAGTAAATTCCCAGCCGATATCACCAGTGAGCAACAACTCCCGCAAACCACTGTTGTTATGGAACTGATCCGGTAGCAGTGCTACAATACACCCACCCAGCATCCCAGCTATACCAATCCGCAATGGTAATCTGAGCTTGAGACGGTCGTAAAAGTTCAGACTGGACAGAATTCCCTGATTAAACAAAGCTGCTAGCAATCCAGCCAACACCCCTAACAACAAATAGAAGGGAATCTCAAGAGCGGAAAAGGTGCTGGAAAAATTGCTTAGTTCCCGATTCAGATCTAGGGTACCTCCACCCAAGAGCCGGGAAACCACCGCACCAATAAAGGATGCTAGAATAGCACTACCCAGAGTTATACTAGATAAATCTGGTAACAGTTCCTCAAAGATAAAGGCTACACTAGCCAGGGGAGCATTAAACCCAGCGGCTAATCCAGCCCCAGCCCCAGCAGCAATCATTTGACGTCGGTGATCAGGAGAGGTGGGTACCCAGCGAGTCAATTGAGCTGCCAAAGCTGCCCCAATATGAACCGTTGGGCCTTGCCGTCCCATAGTCATTCCCGCCGCCAGAGATAGGATAGTACTAACTAACTTGACTACAGCCACCCGTAAATTCATCGCGATAGGAAACCGGGCAAGGGCACCTTTGATCTGAGGTACGCCACTACCTGTTGCCTCTGATGCTAGAAACTCAATCAGGAATCCGCACAGTAATCCTAAGCAGAGTCCAAAAGCCGGTAGGGCAAAGCTAGGGGGTAGGATTAGAGCTGCTTGAAGCCGCCACCTCCCTAACCAGCCAATACTGTGTTTGAGTAATACTGCTGAGAGTCCTGAGACGAATCCAATCAGACAGGCTTCGGCAAGGGCAAGACTTCTTTTGGGGATCAGCCATTGGGTAATGGGATTGATCATTGATTGATCATGGGTTAATTTCCATTAGTGATTATTCGTGGGTGCTTTGTAAATACCAGGAGAATTTCTGTAGTTACAAAGAAATAAGCACCAAGCACCGAGCACTGAGCACTGACCCACTAATCACTAGAGGTTACCGATAGTCCTTCCACAATTAGAGAGGGTGTGTAGATGCTATCCTGCCACTCAGCATCATCACCCAGTATTACTAACTGCTTAAGGGTGTTGTAAACATTCCCAGCTACCATGGTGTCTTTGACTCGACCAATAATATTGCCTTGTTGGACTCGATACCCTAACTCAACATTGACGGAAAAGTCACCGGAGATGCCAGCACTACCGCCGAGAATCTGGTCTATGACTAATCCTTCGTCTAATTTTCCAATTAAGTCATTGAGTGACCCTTGGCCTGGTTTAATCAGTAAGTTGACGAGATCAGGGGTTGGGTAGCTGCCTAGGCTAGGGCGAAATCCATTGCCAGTTGTGCCAGTTCCCAGTAAGCGACCGGTAGTGCGATCGCAAAAAAACTGTTGCAATTGCCCTTCACTGATAAATACGAGGGATTGGGTAGGGGTGCCTTCATCATCAAAGGGGCAACTGTAAGGAAATTCAGGATTTGGTTGTTGAAACAGGGTCAGGTTTTTTGAGGTAACCACCTGACCTAGACTATCACTCCAGGGGGTGGCTTTTTCAAGTACCCGTTTTCCATTTAAGGCTGCTTCCACAGTGCCCCATAGCAAATCCGCTGCTTTAGACGTCAACAAAATTGGCACACGACCACTGGGAGTAGAGACATTTTCCGTTGCCCAGTTGAGGCGTTGTAAGATTTGGTCTAGGACTTTGTTAGTGTTTAGGCTTTCTTTAGGCTCAGATGGGCTTAATCGAATTTGTGTACCATCACCAACACTTAAAAAGTCTTCACCCCTAACCCACTCTACCCCAAGGAAATAACTGAGGGTTGTGTCAGTGTAAGAGCAATGTAATCCTTCAGAGTTAATTAAGCTAGTGGTTTCTAACTCCCATTCCGACTCAGCGCTACACAATACTTCTGGGTAGGCATCGCGAATTAATGCGATCGCATCCGAGCCGATTGCTACTAGTTCTTCTATCGGTATAGTTTCTGGTGAGTCGGAATAGTTAGCGCTAGGGCCATCAGCCAGTTCTATAGATTCCGGTTCATTGAGTGCAGTCATGGCCATTGCCCGGTCTACTAAATCTTGTGCTGCCACTGCTCCATAGCCAACTGCTAGTCCTGGACGTCCGTCTCGCCATAACCGTAGCGCTGTCCCTTCCGATTGACTACTTTCGATTTGTTTGAGTCGATTAGCTTCAAAAAACACAGGACGAGAAAGCGATCGCGACTGATAAACCTCTGCACTAGTCGCTCCTGATTTAGCTGCTAAGTCTAACAGTTGTTCGGCTTGCAGCTCTTGGGGTATAGTTTCAGCACTCATATAGCAAAGGGAATAGGGAGTAGGGAGTAGGGAGTAGGGAGTAGGGAGTACAGGGAGTTTTTTCTAACTGAATAATATCTAACTTAAATGCGCAACAGGTTAGGTAGGTGCTCATCTACCAATATTGCATTAATTTGCACCCCTCCAAAACGTCGAAGAATCTATAGATAGATATATAATTTATTTATATATAGTTGAGTTAACAAACGAAAAAAAATGAAAAGATTTTCGAGACCCTTAAAAGCGATTTTCGCATTCTTGATGGCAGTGCAGCTGTTTTTGATGGTCTCCCCTGCAGCAATGGCCCAAGGTGATATGCCAGCCGTCCTAAGTGCTGATGGTATTTGTACTAGGGATTACAACCCCTGCGGCAATGCTAGTATCTGCGTGTGCCCGGATGGATATGAATATGATTCAAGTGTCGGGTTGTGCTTGATCGAGGACATTAATAATGCAACTAGCCGGGGATTGGACTCTATCTCAGTTAAAAGCTCATGTTCAATCCAAGTACAGCCTCTTCCGGCTACATGTACAAGGGATACCAATGCCCTTGGTTATCCCAGCAAATGCCTGTGCCCGGGTATTAGCGAATACAATCAGTTATTTGGTCAGTGCGTGATCCCATTGGGTTAATAACACTCCTGCTCGGGGCAGCCTAGTGTGATATGAGTAATGCTGCTAATAGCCTTGACTACCCCTGAGGCTGCGCCAGGACTTTCAGAACCCGTAGAACAATCACCTGTTCTACGGGTTCTTTTGTATCCCATATTCTCTATAGCAAAGGGAGTCGGGAGCGGTGCGACCCGTGGCGAATTTAATTCGCCTACGGAAAGCGCACCGAGGGAGTCGGGAGTCGGGAGCAGGTAACAAAAATTCTCACAATTTATTTTTACCTTCTGGCTGTTGCCTGTTGCCTGTTGCCTGTTGCCTGTTGCCTTGTGTTATAACTCCCGGCATAGCCAAAATCCAGCAAACTGTTCTGAAGTTGGACTCGATTGTACGGCCAGAAAATGGACAAGATTAGCGTTCTGCTTTGCTTCTTCAAAGCTTTTTGCCTCTGCCAGAATTTGGGATTTGGTCAAGTTAGCGAGAATCCAGCTATCATTGGCACCAGTTTCCAGTAACAACTTTGGCTTATCATCAGTAGTGTCAAGTCTGACAAAGGATAGCTCCAAACCTGACATCCATGCTGCTAGGGGTTTGGCTCGTTGGGAAAATATAATCACACCGGGAATGGGCGTTTCTGGGGCAATGTCCATGATCGAGACTGGGAAGGCTTCACCAAAGTCAATCTCCCACTCGTTCATTTCCTCAAAGGCAGCGGCTTGTAGACTTACAACTGCCCACTTTTGTCCCTGCAAAGCATCGGGTAATGGTTTAGGGATGGGGGATTGATAACGGACAAATGAGGAAGCAGCGGCTGCGGGGTCATAGCCTGGTTGATTGGGATAAAAGTCTTCTATCCTTTGTTTTAACCATCGCTCCAAAGCATAGGTGCGACGGCTGGGTTGAGCTGGAATATTCAGCTCATTACAGGCTTTGGTAATCATATTGTTCATCTGACGCCGAAAGAAGCGAATCTTGCTTGGTGGCTGTTGAGCTTTTGCGATCGCATCTGCCAAAGCCTGCCCCAACCAAATTGAATTCACCTGCTGGTTGGGACACCAACTGGCGTATTGAAACAGTGTCTCAGGTGAGAGATTGATGTCCAAAGGACTCTCGCAAATTAAGACTTCCCAAAGTTTCTTCTGATTTTCGTCCAAAATTGGGCGGGAGTAAAAATCGAGTTCCCAAATTGTTTCCATGCCACCATTAAGATAATCTCACCCATATTTATGATACGGCTCCAAGAGCGCAATCCGTAAGCATTCAGCGGTCAGCGGTCAGCTATCAGCGGTCAGCTATCAGCGGTCAGCTATCAGTTATCAGCTAATGCCCTACGGGCACGCTACTTGAGGTGCTATTAGCTATGAGTTTATGCCCATAGCGCACGGTACTTGAACAGCTTATGCCCTATGGGTTACCTCACAGGCTAGAAGCCTGTGCCACGATACTTGAGTGGCCAATAGACATCTCCAAAAATTAACCTCAAACCCTTGCACTGCCTGGGTCAAAACCGAGTTTCTGGAGATGTCTATTGGCCAACGGCTGACCACTGACCACTGACCACTGACTGCTGACTGCTGACTGCTGACTGCTGAATGCTGACCACTGACTGCTGAATGCTTAGATGTGATTAATCCTATTGAACTATATATAATTAAATCTATTCACAATTGTGAAACTTAACAAAAAATTATGAGTAGCGATCGCACAGAGGTTTTAGCTGCCAACACAGCATTCTATCGAGCTTTTGAGAAAAAGGACATTGAAGCCATGAGTAAGGTCTGGTCTCAAGGCACTGGTAGTCTTTGTATTCACCCTGGACGTGATGTAATCAAAGGTTGGCGGGACATTAGCTCATCTTGGGAAGCGATATTCAAGAATACCCAATACCTGGAAATTGAACCAGAGATTATTGCTACTGAGGTCAGGGACACTCTTGCCTACGTTGTTGTGCTAGAAAAAGTGTTGCAAGTTAGCAAGGGTAGAAGGATTCAGGCAGAATCCATAGCAACCAATACGTTTGAGCTTATGGCTGGCTCTTGGTATTTGGTGCATCATCACGGGAGTCCACTGATGGGCTAACTTCAGACAAAGTGTCGTTCGATCAGGGTGGGAATTTGCTGGGGAGCCACTTCGCTGTAGCGAGCTTTGTCTGGCATCATCACCAGGTTGGGGCCATGTTTGCACTGTTTGAGGCAGCCAGTTTCTTTAATTTTGACTTGGTCTTCTAAACCATGGTCCTTTAAACTCGATGCGATCGCATTACAGACCGCTTGACCCCCCCGTTTCCGGCAACTGGATTTCTGACAAACTAAAATGCTCGCTTTCCGGGTGGGAGTTTTGGGAACCAAAACAGTTGTTGGCTGCTGGTGGGGGGGAGCAGCAAGGCTCACCTCATAGGCTTTCAGTTTCAGTTTCCCAGTTTTGAGCTTTAGTTTGCTGGTGCCACTCACCTCAATCCACGCCCCAGGGATAATGGCTGGATCCAAGCTCTTTCTGAGAGGTTTAGATAACTTAATCCAATATTCGATATTTGAAACAGTAATTCTTAAGTACTTGATTTTATAGCCATCCTTAATGACAAAGTCTAATAACTGTCCTACTACACTAAACTCTGAGACTGGCTCTTTAAACTTAGACATAGTTATTTACCTCTAGGAACACTGTTTTTCTTTAATCAACCTTAAAAATGGCCATTTTTGTGGACTGAATCTTTATAATTTGCTGGGTTTAAGCCGATTTAACCAAGACAAATCCCGTTCACGGAGTCGTGACTAATAGAAAATCTATCTCAACTAATCTATCACAAATTATACTCAATAGAGGTTCTGAAAAAGTTAAAAATTGTGTTATTAGGGACATTTCAGAGTCTAGGTTAAATAAAATGATATGTGTTAGCCTACTTAAAAGCATGGCAATAAGCCACACTTAATGAAAACGATAGGAGAACACTATTATGTCTACAACTCAGGGTCTACTACGCTCCTTTGGTGAAATTGCTGACAATCCAATTTTGCTGGAAAAAAACGTTACTACCCCAGTTTGTGAAGGATTAAACATAGCTTTAGCCAGCTTCCAAGGGTTGTATCTGCAATATCAAAAACACCACTTTGTTGTGGAAGGATCAGAATTTTACTCCTTGCATAAGTTCTTTGAAGAAAGCTACGAGGATGCTCAAGACCATGTCCATGACTTAGGAGAGCGTTTGAATGGACTAGGAGGAATTCCAGCTACTAGTTTTGCCAAATTAGCTGAATTGTGCTGCTTCACTCCTGAATCTGATGGAGTTTACAACTCTCGCCAGATGGTAGAGCATGACTTAGCAGCTGAGCAGTCAATCATTCAGTTAGTACGCAGTCAAGCCGCTCAAGCAGAAAGCCTGGGCGATCGAGCCACCCGCTATCTCTATGAGAAAATCTTGCTCAAGACTGAAGAGCGAGCTTATCACTTGAGTCATTTCCTGGCTCCGGACAGCCTAGTAATGGGATTTATTGGCAATGGAGCAAACTAAACCTACTTAAACTGAGATCTTGCACCATTGTCATGAATCGTAGAATCCTAGGGTGGGCAGTGCCTACCAACCCCCTTGGCAAGCTTCATTATCTGTCTGATGCACTGCCCACCCTACATCAACTTAAACCTACTTTCCCCATTGGCTACTGCATCAAGAATCCTAGGGTGGGCAGTGCCTACCAACCCCCTTGGCAAGCTTCATTATCTGTCTGATGCACTGCCCACCCTACATCAACTTAAAA
>NZ_JAAHGN010000289.1:0-7606 GCF_010672485.1 Moorena sp. SIO2C4
TGATGGCTTGGAATTTGTTTCTAGCATCAATACCATTAGCTCTAAGTTTTTGGCTATTCCGCAGTAAATCTGGCTTACACTCCGGATTATGGTGGATAGGTTTAGCAGTTTTTATCCTATTTTTGCCCAATGCGCCCTATCTGCTCACCGATGTGATTCATCTAATTCAAGCCATTCGCAGGAATTACTCAGTATGGACAATTACTCTAGTTGTTATTCCCCAACATCTGCTAGTTATCCTAACCGGTTTTGAAGCTTACGTTCTATCTGTGATGAACCTAGGTGAGTATTTGCAGCGGCGAAGGTTAGGAAAGTTGATCTCCTCAGCTGAGTTAATTACTCATGCTCTGTGCGCCTTTGGTATTTATCTAGGACGATTCCAACGGTTCAACAGCTGGGACTTGGTTGCTCAACCCAATACCTTAGCTAAGGGCATGATTAATGATTTAACCTCGAAAGGTCCACTACTAGTGATGGCCGTAACATTCGTGGTGCTGACAGTATTTTACTGGATGATGAAGCAAATAACCTTAGGAATTATGATCAGAATGCGCCACCAACGTTCTGGCAGCGCAGCTTCTGGATAATAGATTCACAGCGTGCAAGGTTTTACGGCTGATTACATTCAGCCTTTTCTTGACTGACATCTGGCGGAGTATAGTTTTCCCTGTTGTGGTAGATATAGCCGTTAGGTTCGTTTTTGAAGATTACACCATTGGTAACTAACCCCAGAACATTTTGACCTGAGCTGTTGAGAATTTCCTTAGCCGCATTAGCGCTTGCAGAATCTACCTTTTCAGGTCGGGCCACCAGCAAAATGCCGTCAGCCATTTTGCCCAAAATTGGGGCATCAGCCATACCAGCTAATGCTGGAGTATCTAAGATAACGCAGTCATACTCTTGTGAGAACTTCTCCATCAGTGAAGCCATCTTCTGAGAGTCCAGAAGAGCCACAGGATTTGGAGGGATGACCCCAGCCATCAGAACATCAAGACCAGTCATTACTTCCTGTTTAGCCTGATCAAATTGAGCCTCACCCACGAGAATATTACTTAAACCCACTGAGTTAGTTAGTTCCCACAGATGATGTTGAGATGGATAACGCAGATCAGCATCGATTAGTAACACCCGACGTCCTACTTGAGCCATAGCTGCAGCTAAATTAGCACAGACATGAGACTTGCCTTCCTTAGGAACACAACTGGTTACTACAATCGATTGCAGTGGTCGATCAGAACTGATAAATTTCAGATTGGCTTGCAGAATTTGATAGGCTTCACCGATGACAGAGCGGGGCAAATCTCTCGGAAAAATGGGGAAAACATTCTGTTGAGAAAATCCACCAAAATAGCTTGTACTGACCAGCTTGCCGTAGTCTGGAATAACCCCTAACAACGTATATCTGAACAACTCTTTTAACTCTTTGAGCGTATGAACCGATCTGTCTAAGAGGTCGAGCAAGAAAGCCGTAGCGATCGCAACTAAGATACCAGCAAAGGCTCCCCCTGCCAGGATCAGGTTGGTTGGGATCGGAATCGGGTTTTCAGGAACGATAGCCTCTGAAATAACACGGGCATTACCTACATTTTGATTTTCCGCAACTCGGGTTTCTTGTAGTTTGCTTAACAAAATTTGGTAAGTTGCTTGTGCAGCAGCTACCCGTCGCTCCAGTTCCCGCTGATTCTGCTCTAGTCTCGGTAGGACTCTAGACCGCTGTTTGTAAGCCGACTGAGTATTGGTCAGAACAGCTAGCTGGCTAGTCAGCCCTAAACGCTGTACCTCGGACTGAACCAGTTCTGCAGTCAGTTGTTGCTGGATCGGTCCAAACTCTAACAAACTATTAACCGGTGGCGCTGGTTGTTGGCTACCAATGACCTGTGCTATTCGCTCTTGTAGTAGTTCTAATAGTGCAGCTTCCTGAAGAGCCAACTTAGCCACTGTCGGGTATTCATCGTTGAAGCGGGTGCGCTCGACTGCTAACTGAGCTTGTACCTCTTGGAGTTGTCTAAGTGCCTCCTGCACCCCAGTAGACTGGTTTAAAGACGTAGCTGCGACAGCTTGCTGTGTATCCAGACCGATCTTATTGCGCAAGCCCTCAGACTGAGCATTTATCTGTGCTAACTGAGCCTGAAGTTGAGAAATTTCGTCGTCTAATTTGGCAATCGACCCGACTGCAATGCTAGCTTCTTGTTGCAGATCTAATATTTTATTAGCTTCTTTGAATCTACGCAAATCCGCTTCTGCTTGGCTGACAGTAGCTTCAACTTTTGGGAGTTGTTTCTCAATAAAGTCACGAGCGGCGACAGCTTCCGCTCGGTTAGTTTGGATATCATTCTCTATGTAAACCCTAATCAGTGTGTTAACGATCTTTTCTGCCCAATTAGCATCAGGGGATTGATAGGAAATGGTTAGGATGTCTGTCCCCAAAATTGGTTTGACACTCAGTCCTCCTAAAATGACCCCAGGAGGGTAAAATTCACCGTTTTCATCCCTGAGGTTGAGAGCTCTGATGGTTTTTTCTATAATTGGTCTGGAACGAATAATTTCTACTTCCGTAGATAAGGGGTCGCTCTGGCGAGCCACATTATCAATCGTGCCAGTTGGATTATCCAACCCGGTCAGAGAAGAGGAATTATCTGTCTTTAACAGCAGTTGAGCTGCTGCTAAATAAACAGTTTTTTGAGAGGAGGCATACCATGCAGCAAGACCGAGAACACCACCAAAGGCTAGGGTAGCTGGCAAAAAGCGCCGTTTGAGAACTAGCCAGTATTTCTGAAAATCTATTTCTTCTGAATAGTCTATAGCTTCCATAATTGCTCAGGAAAAAAGTTTAATACTCACTGCAAAAAAAAATTAGTAGATTACTCACCCTTTTTTCACCGTCAGAAGCTAGGTATTTTTTTTATAAATCTATCTATAGTTAGATGCTATATAAATTAAAACAAATTAGGATGTTGGTTGATTATAGTTGATTAAGTTAGAGTTGTTAACAAGAATAAAAAAAAATTTTACTATCATGTATATTTGGTTTTAGTGTTAATTTTATAAGTTTTTATGGTAATGGGTAATAGTTTGGTAGTCATCACAATTCCCCGTTGCCCATTACTAATTACCAAACCTTACACTCTTAATGCTTCCAGACAGGATATAAATTGTCTTTTGATTACTCTTCTACTAAAGTCTGTCTGGCTTTCCCCTTAGAGGGCGAAGTATTTGTATACAAACTGGCACTCTTGGAGCTACTGTTTAAGCTACATATCCAGGTACAAATACTTCGCCCCTACCTAAAATGGGTTTGGGTAGATTTAGCTAGCGTGTTGTCGATACCAGTCGATAGTATTCTTCAACCCCTGCTTAAACTCCATCTGAGCAGTGAAGTTAAACTCCTCCTTCGCTCGTTGAATATCCAGACAACGGCGAGGCTGACCATTGGGTTGATCAGTTTCCCAGACAATTTCTCCCTTAAATTCCATCAATTCGCAAATCAACTCAACTAAATCGCGAATTGAGATTTCATAGCCTGTACCCAAATTAACTGGCTCTGGTTGATTGTAATCCGTGGTAGCCATCACAATACCCCGTGCTGCATCAGTTGAGTAGAGAAACTCACGGGTAGGACTACCATCACCCCAGGCAGGCAATTTCATTTCTCCCTTTTGTTGGGCTTCATAGACTTTACGAATTAGGGCAGGGATTACGTGGGAACTGCTGGGGTCGAAATTATCTTCCGGACCATACAAGTTCACCGGTAACAGGTAGATGCCATTGAATCCGTACTGTTGCCGATAGGCTTGTAGCTGGACTAAAAGAGCTTTCTTAGCAACCCCATAAGGGGCATTGGTTTCTTCGGGATAACCATCCCAGAGGTTATCCTCTTTAAAGGGTACTGGTGTGAATTTGGGATAGGCACAGATGCTACCAACACAGACAAATTTTTCCACACCAGCTTCATAGGCAGCATGAATTATCTGAGTACCCATCATTAAATTGTCATAGAATAGCTCACCTGGCTTTTCTCGATTAAGACCAATGCCACCAACGTGAGCAGCAAGATGAATGATGATATCCTGCTGAACCACAGCTCTTTGACAGTTCTCTAAAGAACGCAGGTCATAATCACGCGATCGCGGAATAGTAATCTTCTGTGCATCCGCTCCAGCTTTACACAACTGATCAACTACCTGACGCCCTAGAAATCCAGCTCCACCAGTAACTAGAATTCTCTTATTACTAAGATCTAAACTTACCATTTATTTGTCATCCTTGCCTAGCTTTTGGAGAACTATCACCGTCTGGTACATCGCAATGCAAGCAGGAATATACTGAGTCATTATTCAACACAAATCCTATCGATCCGGATTTGTGGGTCAGATGTATTGGCTTGCATCACCGATGCTACCTTCATAATCAGTCATAAACTAACGGATTAGTCAACCATCGTAGCTAAGCCTTGACGGATATAGGCTTGATCATTCAAAGGTTGAGTACTTTTGCCGTTAGGGAGCGACAGACCCAAGGCTTGTAAATCCGCTTCTACCATTAAGGCTACCAACTGCTCAAAGGTTACAGATGGCTCCCAACCCAGCTTCTTCTTTGCCTTGGTGGGGTCACCAATAAGTAGATCTACCTCAGCAGGACGCAAATAACGCTTGTCAAACTCCACATAATCATGCCAATCCAGATTGACATATTTGAAGGCAATATCTAAAAATTCCTGAACCGAGTGGGTTTCACCAGTAGCTACCACATAATCATCTGGTTTGTCTTGCTGGAGCATCATCCACATTGCCTTGACATAGTCCTTAGCGTAACCCCAGTCTCGCTTAGAATCAAGATTACCCAGGTAGAGTTTTTTCTGCTGACCTCCGACAATTCGGGCAATTGCTCGGGTAATCTTGCGGGTTACAAAGGTTTCCCCTCGACGGGGTGATTCGTGGTTGAATAGTATACCATTGCAGGCAAACATGCCATAGGATTCACGATAGTTTATAGTTTGCCAGTGAGCATACACTTTAGCACAGGCATAGGGAGAGCGGGGATAAAATGGAGTAGTTTCCTTTTGGGGTATCTCCTGTACCTTCCCAAACATCTCAGAAGAACCAGCTTGATAGAAACGCACGTCGATACCGGTGCGCTGACGATAGTCTCGAATCGCCTCCAAGAGTCGGAGAGTACCCATTCCCACCGAGTCAACGGTATATTCTGGGGAGTCAAAACTGACCCGAACATGGGATTGAGCCCCTAAGTTATAAATTTCCAATGGCTGAACCGCCTCTAAGATCCGGCGTAGGGTCACACCATCAGTCAAGTCACCGTAGTGTAGGAAGAACCGTGCGTTTTCATTGTGGGGGTCTACATAGATGTGGTCGATGCGATCTGTGTTGAAGGTGGAGGTCCTTCGGATAATGCCGTGAACCTCATAGCCCTTTTCTAGCAACAACTCACTCAAGTAGGAACCGTCTTGACCTGTAATTCCAGTGATTAGCGCTCTCTTTGGTTCCGTCATTTTTTCCTTTTCCTGTAATGTAATGTGGGCAATTTTGGTAGATATTGCTTCCCGAGAAAATCTCCCATGCAAACTTCCCAGTTTGCATGGGAGTGAATCATCACCACGTTAACTCAAAAATTTATTTGTGGCTGTAGTGAATTTACCGTAAATAACCTCTCAGCCAAAATTTCACATATTCTCCACAGAAAGTTCAAAATTATCGATTAATACAATTCTTTAAAGAATAAAATAGTGTTGACGTAAATAAAATTTTGCGCTACAAAGTTGGTAGTTGCTTTTTTTTGACGAACCGATAAGGATGTTTGTGATTTTTTTTGATGATAGTTTTTTAGGCAAACATCCTTCCCAAATAGGGAGCCTCACATTTGATTACATGCATCGCCACTAATGCAGTAGTTTAGCATAGATATAAGTAGGGAGCATTCCACCTTAGAGGGTGTCTTTAAAGTTAAAAATTTTACAAATTTAGCCTAATTGCGCAGGTTATAAGTTCTCAAATTTTATGAGGATGCGCAGGTGAATTAGTTTGTCTAGCCCCATGGTTTAGTATGAGGTAGACTTTTGAAACACTGGTTTAGTCAAGCATCAAACAAAATTCAGTGTACGGCATTTTTATACTTAGATAGGAAGTCTAACCATTTTTCAAAACCATCCGGTTTTGTGCCTATTTATTTGTATAGATAATCGTTGATATTTTTATTTTTGCGGTTATCGCTGGTTCCTCGCAAAAAATCTCTGTATTGAATCAAAAAAATGGCCGATTTGCTTAAATTGATGGATAAGGGTCATACAGCGGTTTGCAATTCAATTAGGTACAAAATTATGGTTTTTTAGGGAGCAGGGAGCAGGGAGCAGGGAGCAGGGAGCAGGGAGCAGGGAGCAGCTAAGAGGGAAGAGGGAAAACAATCCTGTGTACCTGATAGTTATGCAAACCGCCGTAGTTAAAATTTATTTAGTGTTTTTTTATTAAATTATAATAATATGTTCTAAGAATTAGCATTTTTTTATAAGTATTAAATCCAAGTAGTTAGCATTAAATACCATTGAGTATTATTTATAATAATTTGGTTTTCATCGGATATTAATTAATGGAGTTGTCATGGAACTGCCCTTAACTGAAACCTATAGATTTGATATACGTGATCCTGTTTTTGCCAAACTTCGTCGCAATACCTATGCTGTATGGCTTCGCATCGTTACATTAGTTGTCACTGATGTATTCATGCTATTGATGGCATGCTTAATTGCCGTTAATTTTGGTAATCACATAAATAATGATTGGGGAATAGTCAATCAAGCAATACTAGTTTATGTAGTCATACCCTGGGAAATTTTATTGCTTGCTTTACAAGACCTTTATAATTCTGGTAACAAACGCCGTGACTACTTAGCTCTAGCCCAGACAATCACTTTTTCCCAGATTAGTCTACTCGTTATTGCTTGCCTGTATCAGCCCGATCAATTTGTGATTCAACCAATTTATAGTTTGTTGTGGCTATTAAGCCTCGCTCTTGTCTGCATCGGACGCTTAGGAATAGATTTTATTCTGAAACGGCTTCGCAAAAAAGGTTTACTTCGCTATCCAACCCTGATAATCTGTTCACCAGATCAACAACAAAAAGCAATTCAACTACTGGGGAACGAAGATTGTTATGGCATTATTAAATTCTTCGATGTTAATTTGTTAGATAAATCGAACATATCCGATTTTATTAAAGAAATTAGTGCTCTAGAGGTAGCCGAAGTCTTTGTTTGCTCTTGGAACAAGGTAAAAGATTATATGTTCTTTTACTGGAGTCTCAGAAACGCAGGTATAACCTTGCGAATTTTGTGTACAGAATTAGGACCTATTTACCAAAACTTGGAGATGTCTAGTATTGCTAGTGTACCTACCATACGGTTTTCTCCCCCTCTAATTACTGGTATTGACTTTTGGGCAAAAAGATGTTTTGATTTTGTGCTTTCTGTATTAGTAATGATTGTGCTTTTGCCGCCGCGAAAGCGGCCAACGGCCGCCACGCAGAAATTGAGCAGACGATCGCTGATGGTTCCTGCATTCATGATGTTTGCCGCAACGATAAACAGCGGTACGGCGAG
>NZ_JAAHGN010000029.1:0-23227 GCF_010672485.1 Moorena sp. SIO2C4
TGTGATAAGATTAAATTCACTCCACCTACTAATGCTAAATTAGATTCTCCTGATCGCAAACTTTGACAAGCTAGATGGATCGCAACTAAAGAACTTGAACAAGCTGTATCTAACTGTATATTAGACCCTTGTAAACCAAGTAAATGAGAAATACGACCTACACCAAGACTTCGATTATTAATAAGAATAGGATTACTCAGACTCGCATAGTCATCCGTGGAGACGCCCATGAATACACTTGTTTTACTATTCTTAAGGTTAGTCCATGTTTGCCCAGCATTTTCCAGAGCTTCCCAGGTAACTTCTAAAAGTAGTCTGTACTGAGGATCTAAACTAATTGCCTCCCGAGGAGAAATACCAAAAAACAAAGGGTCGAACTGGTCAACTTGCTCAATAAATCCACCCTGTTTGGTGTAGGCTTTTCCTGGAATTTCTGGGTTAGGCTCGTAATGAGCATTAACATCCCAACGGTGAGGTGGTACTGGTGTAATAGCATCTATTCCATCATGTAATAAGCGCCAATATGTAGATGGGTCATTAGCTCCACCAGGAAACCGACAGGCCATGCCCACAATAGCGATTGGTTCAGTTTTTGCTTTGTTGACTGCTTCAAGCCTACTCCGCATTTCTTGTAATACTTGAAGCACCTCTTGAGAGGATACATCTTGTTGGGTTGTTTTAGAAACATTGCTCATTGTCAGTTACCCTCCTTCAGTAAATTCTTGATTTCTTGTAACTCAGCAGCAATCGCATGATCAACTTTTCCTTGAGTTTCTATCTGGGCAGAATCTAGGTTTTGTGTATTTTGACTGTCATCAAGATCAACTTCTTCTTCCTCTTGCCCCTCTGGCAAAATTTCTTTGATTAAATGTTCCGCTAAGTTTTGGATATTAGAAGTCCCAAACAACTCAGCTGCACTAATCGAGCAACCCAAATTAGAACTCAAGAGATTTCTTAACTCAACTGTTAGCAAGGAATCCATGCCCATGTCAAAGAATCCCAACTCTGGATTGGGCAGTTTGGATTTATCAAATCCCAGCAATTTACCGACTTTAACTTGAAGATAACCGATCAGAATTTGGTTGCGTTCACTTTCAATTGCTAGTGCTAGTTGTTCTAAAAAGTTTTCATCCTTAGTTGTTTCTTTTTGTAGTTTTCTGGAAGCAAAAGCTTCTAAAAATGAAATTGTATGTCCTACTGGCAGCTGTCCTAAGAATTGAGACCAATTTATGGGGAATACTCCTACTTGGCTAACGGGCTGTGATAGCAACTCTCCTAATACCTGCAATCCCTTCTCTGGAGTTATAAGATTCATTCCGGTTGTACGCAACCGACTTTGATGTTGACTTCCTAGACGAGAAGCCATCCCTCCTTGAGCCCAAGCTCCCCAATTAATGCTTAATCCCGGTAAGCCCATGCTCCGACGATAGTCAGCCAAAGTATCCATAAAAGCATTTGCTGCGGCATAGTTTCCTTGACCAGGTGAACCTAGTAAGGATGCAATGGAGGAAAAACAAACAAAGAAGTCTAGTGGTAGCTTCTGAGTCAACTGATGCAAATACCAAGCTCCTTGTAGTTTCGGAGCCATAACTTTCCTGAAACGCTCCCAGCTCATCTGTTGTAAAACACCATCATCCAGGAATCCTGCTGCATGAATCACCCCTCGTAATGGTGCTTGAGATGCCTCAATCTGCTTCAGGATACTAGCAACGTCCTCTTCCTTAGAAACATCTCCTAGTATGACTGAGATTTTAGCTCCTGTTTGTTCTAATTGCTGGATAGTTTCCTGAGCTGTTTCTGAGGGAGTACGACGCCCGTTTAATACTATATGTCGTGCCCCCTGCTTAACCATCCATTGGGCTACTTCCAATCCCAATGCTCCCAAACCACCAGTCAATAAGTAACTGCCTTCTGTTCCGAATGCTATCTGTTGCTCTTGCTCTGAAATTGACTTTTGGGTTCGCCTTGCCAATCTAGCGGAATAACGCACTCCTCCACGAATTGCTATTTGGTCTTCATCATCAGGATTTAAGAGTTCCTTACCTAATGCTTCTAAGGCTTCTAAGCTGTTCCTGGTTTGGTCTAAATCAACTCGCCTACATTTCAGCTCTGGGTGTTCTAGTGCTATTACCCGACTCAACCCCCACACTGGTGCTTGCTGTACTGCTAGTTTCGGTTCATTCTCTTCTACATTTTGTGTTCCCTGAGTAACTAACCATAGAGGTACTATTGATGATTGCGAGTTTGACACCAATGCTTGCACTAAATATAGTACGCTGGCACAACCTAGTTCTTGAGCAGCTTCCAACTCTTCTGTTGAGGTATTAATATTCCATAGATGAACTACTCCTTCTAGGGTATCTTGGGTAGTAAACAACTCTTTTATTAGTTGTTGAAATTCTTGTGCATTCGTGGGATTTAGTTGATAGTGTTGGTCATCTAACTGCTTGTAACTAGAGCCTGGGGTTACGATGAGACAATTTTGATTCTGTTTTGCTAAGACCGTTTTCAATGCTTGCGTTTGCTGATCAGCAAATATGAGCCAATTTCCTGGTTTATTGGGTGATAGCAACTGTTGATGTTTTTTGGTTTCCCACTTCAGTTCGTAAACCCATTGTTTAACAGCTACTTCAGAGTAAGAAGACAGTTGAGCTAGCATTTCTCGGTTCAACTGATAACTTTGCTCTTGTGGTAAATTTTCTTGTTTTTTTGCTGTTAGTAATACATAGCTAGCCAATCCTTTGCTCAGTAATTTACCTAACTGATTATAGGATTGAAAAGCTGACTTAACATTATCGTCATGATTTTGTTCATATAATTCTCTGAGATTTTCTTCAAATTCAGCATCATACAAATAGTTGGATACTTCATGACTAATATCTATAGCACTAATTAATTGCAATTTATTTGGTGAGAGTTGCTCTACCCAATGTTGTTTGGTAATAAAGTAAGATGATGTTTCTTCGTGGTCAATATCAACATCACTATTAGCGATAAAATCTGCCATTACTAATAGACCTTCTTCCTGAAGATGCCTGCTTATATTGGAAAATAACAGCGATTTATCCTTAATATGATGAGCTACTTCAAATCCAAATGCCAGGTTGTAATTATCAGGAAACTCATCTTTTGAACTGTCTCGGTTAAAAATTTGTATCTGCTCTTGCAGTTGATAATCATTAACTTGGTTGGCAGCAAATTTAGCTTGTCCACTAGAAATTGTATAACCGTTTAGTTGTAGGTGTGGGTGATTTTTGGCTAAGGTTATTAAATCCGAGCCATATCCACAACCAAAATCTAACACTTTTTTGGTAGATGAGAAGTCTACTTGTGAAAAACATAGCCTTCTCAACTCTTGCTGTGCCTCTAATAAGGCTGTTTTATGGGTCGGGTTTTGATTAGAGTTAGTCAACATTTTTAGCCAGGAAAAACCGGGAATACTTTCTGGTAATATTCCAAAAGTTAAGAATTGCAGTGAATTATTTTCTTGTTGCTTTTCTTTACTCAATTTTTCTTGACTAATTTCTGCAAAAGAATTGTAATAGTCATAAACTACATTACCTTTAAATTCCAGATAATCTTGGTGACGGTTGACTAAGATTCCTAGCAACTTAGGCAACATTTTTTGTTCGTCTGCAGTTAATTCTGTAGAAAAGCTTAATTCCTGATTCAACCCTTCTATATCACTTTGATTAAGTAAGTCTACAATTAAACTTGAGCTACCATTAACAGCTTTTTGCCCTTGATTTTTGTCAGTATCTATCCAATAACTTTCTCTCTGGAATGGATAGGTGGGTATTGCTACCTTATGACAGGCGTAATCTTGGTCAAACCCTGACCAGTTTACCTTGATCCCTTTCATATATAACTGTCCCAAACTCTGCAACATCTGCTGCCATGCTTCTACTCCAGGGCGCAAGGATGGTAACCAAACACCAACCCCTTCTGGCAGACATTGACGTCCCATACCCAACAAAATTGGTTTGGGTCCGATTTCTAGAAATAACTCATACCCTTCCTGGTGCAGAGTTGTCATGCTCTCGGAAAAGCGCACTGGTTGCCGGACATGGTTCACCCAATATTCGGCAGAAGTAATTTCTGAGCCCACTTGTTGACCAGTAACATTAGATATTAGTGATATTTGAGGCTGACTATAGGTTACCTGTTTGGCTACTGCTTCAAACTCTGCCAGCATTGGTTCCATCAATCGTGAATGGAAGGCATGGGATACCTGTAGTTGTTTCGTTTTGATGCTAAGGGATTCTAGGTGAGTTGCGATCGCTCCTACTGCTTCTGCTTCCCCAGAAATGACTGTGCTTTCGGGTCCATTGATGGCTGCTATGGCTACTTTTTCTTCTAGGGACATAGCCTTAAATATCTCCAGCACTTTCGACTCTGAGGCGATAACCGAAACCATCTCACCACCTGCGGGCAATTGTTGCATCAATCTTCCACGAGCTGCAATTAGTTTGAGGCCCTCTTCTAAGCTGAATACTCCTGCTACTGTTGCTGCTACATATTCTCCTACACTATGACCCATGACCACATCTGGTTGGATTCCCCAAGATTGCCAGAGTTTAAATAAGGCGTATTCTAGGGCAAATAAGCAGGGTTGGGTATAGGCTGTTTGGTCTAGTAAGGATGAATTAGACTGTTCTTGGTTTGCTGGATAGAGAATTTCTAGTAAGGACTTTTCCCGGAACGTTTCTGTACCAAGGAGAATTTCATTACATTGCTCAAGTGCTTTGCGGAATACAGGTGCTTGTTGATACAACTGCCTACCCATATTGACATATTGGGAACCTTGTCCTGTGAATAACAAGGCGATTTTAGGTGCTGTACTGTTGTTTGGCAGTTCTATTGAGTAGATTCCTGTTACCTCTTCTCCCTGTTGGTGCTGTCGGAGTTTTTCCACTAATTCTTGTTGGTTCGAGGCGACAACTGCTAATCTGTTGTTGAAGTGACTTCTGCATGTGTTAGCCGTATAACAAATATCAGCGATTCTTAATTCTGGATAATTTTTGAGATAGTTTTGATAACTATTAACTAAATCATCAAGAGCTGCTTGAGTTTTGGCTGAAAGAGTTAATAGATAAACTGCACGTTCTAGAGTATCTTCTTTTACAGTCGAATTGCCATTCTCCTCTACTGTTGCCGATAAGCTGTTACCTTCTTTTGGTGCTTCTTCGATAACCACATGAGCATTAGTTCCACTAAAACCAAAAGAGCTTACTCCAGCGATGCGACTTTTACCATTGGTTTGCCAAGGGGTGAGTTGAGTCGAAACTTGCACTGGTAATTGAGACCAATTAATATAAGGATTGGGTTGCTTAAAATGTAGTGATGGTGCAATCTGTTGATGTTGCAGTTGCAGGACTACTTTCATCAAACCTGCTATTCCTGCTGCTACCTCTAAGTGACCTATGTTAGTTTTAGCGGTACCAACTATTAAAGGTTGCTCTTGGGAGTGGGTTTTTCCAAATACCGTTCCTATCGCTCCAACTTCAATAGGGTCTCCCAAGGAAGTTCCCGTACCATGAGCTTCGATATAACTAACACTTGCTGGGTCTACTCCTCCATTGGATAACGCTTTGCGAATAACCGCTACTTGAGATGGACCATTAGGCACTGTCAAGCCACCACTGGCTCCGTCTTGATTGATCGCAGTTCCACGAATTACTGCCAGAACATTATCCCCATTGGCTACCGCGTCAGAGAGTCGTTTTAAAACAATCACTCCGCATCCCTCTCCACGTACATAGCCATTTGCCGAGGCATCAAAGGTCTTGCATCGACCATCGGGAGATAACATTTTAGCCTGAGAGAAAATAATACTAGTCTCAGGAGATAGAAGTAGATTGACACCTCCAGCTAAAGCCAAATTGCATTCTTGTTGTCGCAGGCTCTGACAAGCTAGATGTAAGGATACCAAAGACGAAGAGCAAGCCGTTTCTACTGCCAGATTAGGTCCTGTCAGTCCCAATATGTATGATAAACGACCTGTAGCAGCGCTTGGCGCATTACCTGTACCCCAATAAGCCTGTGGTACTTCACTGGTTGCCAGCTGATTTAAATAATCACTACTACCAATGCCAATAAATACTCCTGTGAGACTATTAAACAATTGGTCAGGGACTATGTTCGCTCTTTCTATTGCTTCCCAACTTACTTCCAGCAATAAGCGTTGTTGGGGGTCTAGACTTTGAACTTCCCGGGGTGAAATGCAGAAAAATGGAGCATCGAAACCATCTATTTGTGAGAGAAAACCACCGTCACGAGTAGAAATTTTGCCCGTAGCATCCGGGTCTGGGTCGTAGTAGTTATTAATGTTCCATCGGTTTGAGGGAACTTCAGAGATAGCATCAACCCCATCATTGAGTAGTTGCCAGAAGGATTCTGGGGAGTCTACTCCACCAGGAAAACGACAACTCATGCCAATTATCGCTATGGGTTCCTTGCTTTGAGTTTCGTATTTTTCTAGTTTGGAGCGTGCATCTTTAAGGGCTATAAGCGCTCTTTGTAAGGCTGAGAGTGATTGTTCCTTTTCTTGTTCTTGTTTTAGGTTCATGGTGTTTTCAAAGGATAAGGTTGTATTAGATTTTATAGGTATGATGTTTAGCTTCTTTACTTAAACACCAATAGCCACCTCGGTTCAGATTAACTTTTCTAATGCTTCAATTTCTTGCAAAACTGATGCTTCTAGTTCAATTTCTGAAAGTTCAGTGATATCTGATAATTGGGATGAGCCGTCCGCCACAACATCTTCTTCATCTAGTGCTTTTTCTGTTTGGTCTAGATGAGAAGAGAAATCTATCGGCATGACATCATTGGCTAAATACTCTACCAATGCTTCTACTGTAGGATAATCAAATAACAGTGTTGAACTTAAACTTGTTCCTAAGCTTGACTCCAATCGATTTTTTAATTCTACTGCTGTCAAAGAATCTAATCCTAAGTCAAATAAAGGTTGACGCATGCCGATCTTTTGTGTATCTTTCCAGCCTAATGTTTTAGCGATCGCTAAGCGAAGGTGAGTTGTTAATAGCTCGTGACGGTCTGAAACCAGTGCTGCTTCTAGCTCTTCTCTAAATGCCGACTTTTGAGTTAATGATGGTGTTTGGGAAATGAAATCCGACAAAAATGGTATCTTTTGTCCACCAGGAAACTGCCTGATAAATTGTGACCAATTAACCGGGAATACCCCCACTTGGCTTTGAGATTCTGATAATAATGACCCCAATGCCTGCATGCCCCTTTCTGGCTCTATGGCACTTAAGCCCATGCTCTCCATCCGTTGCTGATTTTGAACTGCTAAACTAGCGGCCATGCCTGCTGATGCCCAAGCTCCCCAGTTGATACTCAATCCTGGCAGTCCCATACTGCGACGATAGTGAGCTAGGGCATCCATAAACCCATTCCCTGCAGCATAATTGCTTTGACCTGGTGAACCCAACATAGAAGCTATAGACGAAAAACATACAAAGAAGTCTAAGGGGAAATCTTTGGTTAGTTGATGCAAATACCAAGTTCCTTGGACCTTTGGTGCCATTACCTTGGTAAACTGTGACCAACTCATATTTTGTACTAATGCGTCATCTAACACCCCGGCAGAATGAATTACTCCTTTGAGGGGGGGTAATGATGCCTGAATTTGCTGGAAAATTTTCGCCAGATCTTCTCGTTGAGAAACATCCCCCAGTAATACACTCACAGAGGCTCCAGCTGTTTCCAACTCCTCAATAATTTTTTGTGCGGTTTCCTTCGGAGCACGACGTCCAGTTAAAACGATATTTCTTGCTCCTTGAGTTACCATCCATTGGGCTACTTCCAATCCTAAGGCTCCTAATCCTCCAGTGATCAAATAACTTGCGTCTGCTGTGATAGATTTGGGCTCACTTTGGGCTTCTGGCATGGAAACCACTACCTTGCCTACATGTTTAGCTTGCTGCATGTACCGGAAGGCTGCTGTAATTTCTGTACTAGGAAATACTTTATGAGGTAAGGCTTTGAGTTTTCCTTGGTTCCACTGCTGGGTTAATTCTTCTGATAGTTGCCCAATTAAACCCGGTTGCTGTTGGACTGCTTCTTGTAAATCAAAGGGGAAATAACTCACATCTGGTCGTTTTTCCTTGACTTGCTCTTTTTCCCAAATTCCGATTTTGCCGATTTCCACAAATCTGCCTTTTGGGGTTAATACTGCCAAGCTCTGGGGAATATACTCTCCGTTGAGGCTATTGAGCACGACATCTACCCCTTCTCCTGCCGTGCGTTTCATGATTTCCTCGGCAAAATCTAGGGTGCGGGAGTTCATAATGTGTTTAATGCCCAAAGATTGGAGAAATTCCCATTTGCTTGGACTAGCTGTGGCAAAGATTTCTGCTCCTGCAACTTGGGCTATTTGGACTGCCGCTTGCCCTACTCCACCAGCTGCTGCATGAATTAATACTCGCTCTCCTGGTTGAATTTTGGCTAAGTGCTGCAACCCGTATTGGGCAGTTAGGAATGTCAAGGGTAGAGTCGCCGCTTCGCTGAAACTCATTTGTTTGGGCTTGGCTACTACATACTCTACTGAGGTGGTAATGAAACTGCTCAAGCCATCGTGCAAGAGTAATCCTATTACTTCGTCTCCTACTTGCCACTGTGAAACTTGTTCTCCTACTGCGGAGATTTTCCCAGCACATTCAAAGCCGAATGTTAGTTGCTCTGCGCTAGTAATGTTAAAGTGTTCGGCATAGTAGTCTTTGAGTAATCCGAGGGCATTGAGCACGTCTCGGAAGTTTAGCCCCACCGCTGCTACCTCAATTTCTACTTCATTTGCCAAGGGCGTTTTCCGCTGCATTGGCTGCCAGTTGAGGTTGTCTATGACTCCGTATTCTGACAGTTTTAATTGCACTGGTTGGTCCGCTGAGGTGATTGGTTTTTGCTGTGGTTTTTGTACTAGTCTGGCTACATAGCGACTTCCTTGACGTATCGCTATTTGGTCTTCTACATCTTCTGATAAGAGTTCAGCTACTAGGGAGTCTAATATTTGAGTCTGCTCTAAGTTTGGGTCACAATCTAGGCGTTTACATCCTAATTCTGGGTGTTCTTGGGCAATGACTCGTCCTAGTCCCCATAAGCTTCCATACTCAGGGTTGATTACTTCTGAGTCTGAGATTACCCTTTGAGTTCCTCGGGTGACTAACCACAGTTTTGGGATGGTTTCAGGTTTGCTGTTGATAATTGCTTGCACTAAATGCAGCACTGTGGCACAACTTTGTTCTTGAACTGTTTGTATTTCTAGATTGTCTTTGCTTTCGATCTCCTGCACACCCCACAGATAGACAATCTGAGTAATCCCTGGATTTTCTGCTAGCAGTTGTTGAAATTGTTCTCTACTTGTGGGATTGATTTGATAGTGTTGCTGAGCTAGTTTCTCATAGGTATCTCCTGGTGAGACTCTGATAGACTCATGACCTTGGTGTTGTAGTGCTTCTATCAGTTGAGTATCCTGTGCGAAAACTAACCATTTATCAGTTGCTGATGATGGGGTAGTTGATGGTAGGGGTTGGGTTTGCCAGTTGATCTGATAAAACCAATGACTAATATCTGGTTGCAGGCTTCTCAATAGAGCATCGGCTGTGGTTGCCGTTACTCTTAATCCCTCAATTTCTGCCAGGAGACTTCCCTGATTATCTACTAATTTAATACTTCCTTTTAACGTGTTTTCTGGTATTTCTACTATCGCCCATACTTGAGTTATTGTCTGACGATATAGTTTTAATTTGTCTATGCCTACTGGCAGATAAGCTTTGTCGTCTGTTTCTGTGTTGCCTATAGCATGACCTAGGATTTGTAGAGCTGCATCTAAGAGGGCTGGATGTAACTGATAGTCTGTTGCCTGTCCTGCTATTTCCTCTGGTAAGGCTATTTTACCTAGGGCTTTCCCTTGACCTTTCCACAATTGTTTGATTCCTTGGAAGCTGTTGCCGTAGTCTATCCCTCTTGACTTAAATTGTTGATAATGTTGTTGGATGTCTATTACTTGACTACATTCTCTCTGGTATTGCTCTAGGTCAATTTTGGCTTTGGCGTTGGTAGTTGAGTCTAGGAATATTTTACCTTCGGCATGCAATGTCCACTGGTTTGCCTGTTGATTGTCACCTTCTGATGTACTAAATATCTCAAGCTTATAGCTATTGTTTTCTAAGGTGCTGATTACTGTTTGTACTGTCTTTATGTCTGTTTCTGGTATAACTAACCCTCGCACTATGGTTACATCAGAAACTACGACTTGCTCTCCAGTCGTTAACAAATTTTTCCCAACTGCAGCGGCTATTTCTAAATAGCTTGTGGCTGGAAAGAGCACCTTGTTAAATACTTGGTGCTGACTCAGGTAGGCTGGAGATTCTGCTGTTAGGTATGATTGAAAACGATGTTGATTTTCTATTCCTGCTAGGTTGAGTTTTTCTCCTAGTAACGGATGCAGGTTTTTGGCGGTTGACCCATAGGGTTTTGGTTGGTAGCCATTTTGAGTTTCTACCCAATACCTTTCTCTTTGGAAGGGATAAGTGGGCAATATTACTTTCTCCCGGTTATAGTTTTGGTCAAATTTAAACCAATCTACTTTAGCTCCCTGCACATACAACTGTCCTAAACTCGAGAGCATCTGCTGCCATTCATCCACTCCCGGACGTAATGAGGGCAACCACACACCCATCTCTTCCGGTAGACATTGACGCCCCATACCTAACAAAATTGGTTTAGGTCCGATTTCCAGGAATAATTCATATCCTTCCTGGTGCAGAGTTTTCATGCTCTGGACAAATTGCACTGGTTGGCGCACATGATTTACCCAATACTTGCCTGTCGCTATGCTATTGTCCGTTTTTGTGCCTGTGACATTCGATATTAGTGGTATCCTTGGCTGATTGTAGGTGAGTTGATTGGCTATATCTTCAAACTCTGCCAACATCGGTTCCATCAATGGTGAATGGAAAGCATGGGATACCTGTAATTGTTTCGTTTTGATGCCAACGGATTCGAGGTGAGTGGCGATCGCCTCTACTGCTTCTGCTTCCCCAGAAATTACTATGCTTTGGGGTCCATTGATGGCTGCTATGGCTACTTTTTCTGACCGGGACATCGCCTTCAAAGTTT
Source organism: Moorena sp. SIO2C4 (assembly GCF_010672485.1). NCBI lineage: Bacteria > Bacillati > Cyanobacteriota > Cyanophyceae > Coleofasciculales > Coleofasciculaceae > Moorena > Moorena sp. SIO2C4. The sequence goes on from NZ_JAAHGN010000029.1 coordinate 11,140, forward strand.
CTAGCACTTTCGACTTTGATGCCATCACTGAAACCATTGCTCCACCTGCAGGTAGTTTCTGCATCAAGGAGCCCCTAGCAGCAATTAGTTTCAAACCAGCTTCTAAGCTGAATACTCCTGCTACGGTTGCTGCTACATATTCTCCGACACTGTGACCCATAACGACATCTGGTTTGATGCCCCAGGATTGCCAGAGTTTGAAGAGGGCATATTCTATGGCAAATAGAGCTGGTTGGGTATAAGCTGTTTGGTCTAGTAGGGATGAATCTGATAAGTCGTCTGCTGGATAGAGAATCTCTTGTAATAACTTATTTGGGAACGTTTCTAGGCTACTGAGAATTTCCTCGCATTGGTTAATCGCTTCACGGAAAGTTGGTGCTTGTTGATACAACTGCCTTCCCATGTTGACGTATTGGGAGCCTTGTCCTGTGAATAACAAGGCGATTTCAGGAACTGTACTGTTGTTTGGCAGGTCTCCTGAGTAGATTCCGACTACCTCTTCTCCCTCTTGCTGTTGTCGAAGTTTGTCAACTAATTCTTGTTGGTTGGAAGCGACAACTGCTAGTTTGTGGTTAAAGTGAGTACGTCCTGTGTTCGCTGTATAGCAGATGTCGGCTACCCCTAATTCAGGGTGAGCTTTGAGATAATTTTCATAACTACTGACCAACTCATCAAGAGCTGTTTGAGTTTTAGCTGAAAGAGTTAATAGATGGAGTGAACGTTCTAAATACTCTTCTCTTTTGAGTTTTGCTCCTTTGCTGTCCTTGAGGACTTGCTTTTGACCACCCGTGGCCCTTGAGGACTTGCTTTTGACCGGTATTGGCGCTTCTTCTAAAATTACATGAGCATTCGTTCCACTCATGCCAAATCCACTGATTCCAGCCAAACGAGGTTTCTCTCCTTTGAGCCACGGGAAAGCTTTTGTCGGAACCTTAACTGGTATTTGCTCCCAATTAATCCGAGGATTAGGCTGATTGAAGTGAAGATTTGCCGGAATCTCTTGATGCTGAAGAGCTAGAACAACTTTAATCAAAGCAGCTATTCCCGCTGCTGCTTCCAAATGTCCAATATTACTTTTGACTGCACCTAAGAACAGAAGTTGTTCCTTAGTTCTTTGTTGACAATAGACTTCGTCGAGCGCTCTTACCTCCAGAGGATCTCCCAAAGACGTACCCGTACCATGACACTCAACATAGCTAATCTGTAAGGGATTAACCTTGGCATTGTTCAAGGCTTGATGAATTACCTTTTTCTGAGCCTGCTGATTCGGAACTGTAAACCCGCTACTAGGCCCATCATGATTAATTGCTGAACCTTTTACCAGTGCTAAAATACGGTCACTATCTGCTAGAGCATCTCGAAGACGCTTGAGTACAACTATTCCACAACCCTCTCCCCGGGCAAAACCATCAGCACTGGCATCAAAGGTTTTACACCGACTATCAGGTGATAAAGCTTTACCTTTGCAAAGTACATGAGTAGTATTAGGAGCAAGCATCAAGTTTACCCCTCCCACTAGAGATAGATTCGACTCCCTAGAACGTAAACTTTGGCAAGCCAAATGTAAGGCAACCAAAGATGAAGAACAAGATGTGTCTAGGAATAAAGTAGGTCCTTGTAACCCCAAAATGTAGGCAATTCGACCTGCTGACATACCCATATTAGAGCCTATGCCTAAATAAAAATCAGGTAATTTGTCAGGTCGATTTGTACCAATAACTGCATAATCATTGGTCATCTGACCAACGTATACTCCTGTATCAGTATTTTTCAAACTTTTGGGGGAGATACCTGCATTTTCTAAAGCTTCCCAAGTAACTTCTAAAAGCAGGCGTTGTGAGGCGTCCATATTGGCTGCTTCTGTACCAGAAATCCCAAAAAATTCTGGCTCGAATTGGTCTACTGGTTGTTGGAGAAAATAACCCTGACGAACATAGATTTTGTTAGGTACATCAGGGTCTGAATCATAGTATAAATCAACATCCCATCGGTCTTTAGGAATCTCTGTCCTGAGATCCCTTGCCTCTTGGAGCAATTTCCAGTAAGTTTCTGGACTATCAACTCCACCAGGAAAACGACAGCCAATGCCAATAACGGCTATTGGTTCTGTAGCTGCTGTTTCAATTTCATGCAGTTTGGCAGTTGCTTGTTGAATTTTTAGCAGCAGAAGTTGCTGATTGGATAGTTGGGTTGTTTGGGAGCTAAGTTCCATCTTTATTGCTTCTGTACTCTCTTATTTTAAGAAATTTGCTATTACTTACTGACTTCACTTATAGAAGTTGATCAAGCTGACTTACAGCTTGGGAAACTGCTAGATCCATTTCATCTTCTGAAAGCTGATTAATTTCAGCAGCTAGACTTTCTGAAAGCTCTGATTCTAAGGAACCTTCATCTACCATATCATCTAGTGTTTCAGCCTCACTGGCGGCTGTACTATTTGATGATAGAATCACTTTGTTTTCTAGGTAATCAGTTAAAGACTCAATATTCGCATACTCAAAAGCTATAGTTGATGGTAGTGAACAATCAAAGCTAGTTTGCAATTTATTCCTGAACTCTACAGAGGTCAAAGAGTCCATACCTAGATCAAAAAATCCTGTTTCTAATGAAATGGATTCGGGATGATTGATTCCTAAGACGAGGGCTAATTGACGACGGACATGAGCTAGTAATAATGAGCGACGTTTGCTGGGTGCTGTTGCTTCAAGCTTTAACAAAAATTCTGACTTGGATATTTCAGAAGTAGTTTGGATTGTTTCCTGCCAATCTGTAAAGAAAGGCCATTGAGCTACTCTTTCTTGCCAAGCTGACCACTCGATTGGCACAACTCCTACTTCTATATCTGATAGGTTGTTTTCCTGAGCCTTAGCTGTACTACTCATCAGTAGCTCAAGGGACTCTAACACCTGAGTTGGAGAGAGCGCACCCATACCCTGCTGCTGCCCCCTAACATCTGCTCCCCGTTCAGCTGCCTCTCCCACTTGAGCAACAGCTCCCCAATGAATGCTCAATCCGGGTAATCCTATTCCTCGACGATAGTGAGCTAAACCATCAAGAAACCCATTGGCTGCAGAATGATTTCCCTGACCCGGTGAACCCAACAGAGATGCTGCGGAAGAAAACAGCACGAAAAAGTCCAATGGTTGGTTTTGGGTGAATTGATGCAAATGCCAAGCTCCTTGAACTTTGGGAGCCATCACTTGCTCAAAGCTCGACCAACTCTGGTTTTGTAGCACTCCATCTGACAACATCCCTGCCGCATGAATGACCCCTGCTAATGGTATTTTTGAATGCTCAATTTTGTACAGCACTCTGGTGATCGATTCAACATCAGACACATCAGCTTTTTCCACGACCACTTGAGCTCCAGCCATTTCTAACTCAGTCAGTTTTTGGTTGGCAGCATCATCCGGTGCACGGCGTCCTAACAAAACTAAATGCTTGGCTCCCTTGTCCACCATCCAACGAGCCACCAGTAACCCTAAACCTCCCATACCTCCTGTAATCAAGTAGGTAGAATCCTCACGGAAACTCAAAGACTGTTCGGTAGTGGCATCAGTCTGCTGATGGTGACTAGCCACCAATCGAGCCACATAACGCCCATCTCCTCGCCATGCTACCTGGTCTTCTTGATCCTTAGACCAGATTTCTTTGAATAGTACATCAGCTTGCTTCTTTATCGTCTGGTGTGGGTCTAAATCTATGCGCACGCAGTTTAGTTCAGGGTGTTCTAAGCTAATCACTTTCCCCATTCCCCACAGTGAAGATTGGGCTAGTCCTGGTATTACCGGATAACTTGAGGGTACTGGTTGGGCACCACAAGTGACTAACCATAACTGGGGTGGTTGGGATAACCCAGCTTTGACTAATGCTTGTACCAAAGATAAAGTAGTGCCACACCCTAGTTTAGATAAGTTTTTTAATTCCTCAGAGTTGATGTTATTAATCACCCCCGCTTCAGTTGTCCAACATTGCACTACTCCAGATAACGATGGTGATTTGGCGTTTACTGTCTCTATTAGTTGTTCAAATTCTGAGAAGTTGTCGGGGTTAATGGTAAATTCTCCTGGGGCAATCTGTTGATAGTTTTCTCCCCAAAATACTAAGGTACAAACGTCTCCTTCTGAGTGCAGTTGGCTAGCTAGCTGTTGAGCAATTCCTTGTTGGTCTGCTAGTATCAACCAACCCTTTGGTGTCTCCTTCGTTGGTTCTAACTTTGTTGAAGCTGCTTGGGCTACAATCACCGTCTGTTGAGACAAAGCTTCTGCCATTCCTTCAACTTCTGGCAGAGTCACTACTTGAGTAAAACCTGTTTCACTCAATACTTTTTTCCACTGCTCCCGATTCAGCAGAGGGTAGTCTGGTCTTAATTCATAATCAGTAAATTTCCACCATCCTTCTAATAGTCCGAAGATTAAATCTACCCACCGAGATCGAGTTGTTGCTTCATACAAGACCAATATCCCCCCTGGTGCTAACAGTTGTCGCACATGGGATAAGGTTTGCTTAAGACTTGTGGTTGCATGGAGGACATTGGCCGCAATAATTACATCATATCGATGAGACTCAAATCCTTGGCTGCTTGGGTCTACCTCTATATCTAAGGTTTGATATCCCAAGAATCGATAATCCTGGAATTTCTCTTGGGCTTTACTCGTAAACAATGCTCCTATATCGGTGAAGATATATTCTGTTTGGTTAGGATTGAGGTGAGGCAGAATATAGCTTGTCGTCCCTCCTGTTCCGGCTCCGATTTCCAACAAACGTATTCCTCGGCTAGGTGGTAACTTCTCCATAGCTTTCATGATGACTTTTTCCACTATCGTGTTCATCACTTTTGCTACAGCTGAGTCTTTATACAGTTGGGTTGCTGTGGTTAAATCCCCTTGAGGGAACACCAGTTGCACTGGGTCAATTTCTCCTCGTAGTACCCCGCTTAGTTGAGATGCACAACGCTCCAATAATGTCAATGTTGCTGCTTCATCTGGATATTGACTTAGTAGACTCTGGCTTTGTTTACTCGGGTTGACTTTCTGCGCTGTTTTTTGAACCTGCCACTGCTGTTGATTAGACTGGAGTATTCCTACTTCTGCTAGGATTTGTAGTAGACGCTCGAATAGCCTTACCTGAGTTGGAACTACCCCTAAACATTGGGCTGCTGCATCTAAGTCGAAGCTCTCTGTCGGCTGGTATGACCAACCCATCTGCAACAAACCTTGCACTATATAATCTACGCTTAATTCTTCTAATTGAGTTCCGATTTCTGAGGTGCGAGCATTATCTAAGAGAGTTACTAATTCTGTGAGACTGGGAGCCAATTGCTGGGAGACTTCTACAGGATCTAGCAGAAAATCTGGAGGTAGCAACCTGCCCAAAAGACCTTTGGTTCTCCATTCTACTTCATACAACCAATTACTCAAATCTGAACCCAGAGTCATCAACAAAATTTTGGGATTAGCTTTCCTACCTTCAAAACCAATAACCTGAGCAACTAGCTGCCCATGTTGGTCAAACAATTGTATATCGGCTTTGAATTTTTCTCCTGATTGTTTATCTTTCGAGCCACAGGTATAACACCAAAGCAGATCATTATCAGAACTATTATAGAAAGTGAATTTATCTATACTGAACGGAACAAACGTTTCATTCTTGTTGCCAGATTGATCTAAAACAAGTGCGATTATTGATTGAAAGCACGAGTCAACTAGAGTCGGATGTAGTTGATACTTTGTTGTATTAAGGATAGTTTTTGGGACTTTCATTTGACAAAGAACTTCTCCCTCTCCTAACCATACCTGCTCTATCCAACGGAAACTCTGTCCTAAGTGAATCTGTCTATCCCAGAGATGCTGGTAAATTTCTGCACTATCTATTTTTTGGCTACATCTGGCTTGAATTTCTTCTAGAGGTATTAGTGATTGCTCAGCATTGGCAACAGACAATTTTCCTGTGGCATGAACTGCCCAGTCACTGATGTGACTACCATTGTTTGAAACTTGATTAATCTGTGATTCTAAAGAGTCGTCAAAGCTAATCACTTGAAATGAAAAAGAGTTATTTTGCGGTGTCAAAACCACCTGAACTGTTCGCACCCCTTGTTCCGGAATTGCCAGTGCTTGAGGAAACAGAATATCCTCGATTTGACATTCGGTTGCGGCAAAGGTTAGAGATGCCGCTGCTAACAAGAGGGAGATATGACTGGCACCAGGAACTACCACTTGTTCATACACAATGTGGTCAGCTAAAAATGGCAGATTTTCAGTGCTAAAGTAAGACTCAAAAAAGATTTCTTTTGATAAGGGAGATTGAAACTTTTGATTAATCAGAGGATGGAGCTTAGTTGTAGAGATTGTTTTTCCATCCCAATCATTAGTTGTTTCAACCCAATACCTTTTACGTTGGAAGGGATAAGTTGGTAAAACGACTTTCTGATGGTTATAATCTCTGTCAAATTCTGACCAATTGACTTGAACTCCATGTACATACAACTGTCCTAAGGTAGAGAGTATCTGTTGCCATTCATCTACCGCAGGACGCAAAGAAGGCAACCAGACACCTACCCCTTCTGGCAGACATTGATGTCCCATGCCTAATAATATTGGTTTGGCTCCTATTTCTAGGAATATTTCTAAACCTTGTTGGTGTAGGGTTTCCATACTAGCGGCAAACTTTACGGTCTGGCGTATATGATTGACCCAATAGTTGGCTGTGGCAATACCATTGTCTACTTTTTTGCCTGTAACATTAGAAATTAGTGGTATTTTTGGTTGATGGTAGGTAACTTGATTAGCTACAGCTTCAAACTCTGCCAACACCGGTTCCATTAATGGTGAATGAAAAGCATGGGATACTTGTAGTCTTTTAGTTTTGACTCCCTCTGACTCTAATTGATTGACAATAGCTGCAATAGCTTCTGTTTCACCAGAAATAACCACACTTTCTGGTCCATTAATTGCAGCAATTGCGACCTTGTCTGTGTAGGGGGTAATCAATTCACGAACTTTTGACTTCTTAGCCATGACTGAAACCATCTCACCATCAGAGGGTAACTGTTGCATTAACCTTCCCCTAGCTGCAATGAGTTTTAGACCATCTTCTAAACTAAAAATTCCTGCTATTGTTGCTGCTACATATTCTCCCACACTGTGACCCATTACCGCATTGGGTTTAATTCCCCAAGATTCCCATAACTTAGCCAAGGCATACTCTATAGCAAATAAGGCGGGTTGGGTATAAGCTGTTTGGTCTAGTAGAGAGGAGCTTGATGATGGTGCATTTTGAGGATAGAGAACTTCTAAGAGTCGATATTCCAGATAGGACTCTAAAATTTGGTCACATTGTTCCAAAGCTTTACGGAAAGTCGGCTGAGTTTCGTAGAGTTGCCTTCCCATATTCACATACTGGGAACCTTGACCAGTGAACAAGAAAACTATTTTCGGTGGATTTTTGCTAGCATGTCCAGAAAATAGTCCAACTGCTTGCTCCCCAGTTTCCTGGTAATGTAGTTTTTCTACTAGTTCTTTGCGGTCAGCAGCAATAACCGCTAATCGATGTTTGAAATGAGCTCTTCCTGTGTTGGCTGTATAACAGACATCTGCCGCTAGTTCTTGATTAGTTTCGAGATAGTTACAATAAAGAGTGACTAACTCTTCGAGAGCTTTTGCAGTCTTAGCTGATAAAGTTAGCAAATGAAGGGAACGCTCGTGAGCGCATTCACTTTTACCTTTTGGAGAAGGAGCTTCTTCGATCACTATATGAGCATTAGTGCCACTAATAGCAAAAGAACTTACTCCTCCCACCCGTTTGCCACCGGATGAAAGCCAAGGTGTCAGTTGAGTGGGGACTTCTATTGGTATATTCCCCCAATCAATATAGGGGTTAGGATGTTTAAAATTCAGTGATGGTGCGATTTTTTGATGTTGCAGTTGTAAAACCACTTTAATCAAACCAGCAATTCCCGCTGCGGCTTCTAGGTGACCGATATTGGTTTTAACTGAACCAATCCTCAAAGGATGTTCTTGGTTATGTCCCTCCTCAAACACCGTGCCTAAGGCTCTAACTTCCATCGGATCCCCTAAGGAAGTTCCTGTACCATGAGCTTCCACATAACCTACCTGAGATGGTTCTATTTTGGCTGCTTTGAGAGCTTGTTGAATAAGCTGTTCTTGGGCTAGTTTATTAGGTACTGTCAGCCCACTACTAGGTCCATCATGATTAACCGCTGAACCACGAATCACTGCCCAGATTTGGTCACCATCTTTAAGAGCATCAGACAGGCGCTTAAGTACTACCATGCCACATCCCTCTCCCCTACCATAACCATCCGCCGCAGCATCAAAAGTCTTACATCTGCCATCCGGTGATAGAGCCTTCAATTTTGATAGTGCGGTGGTAACGTGAGGAGAGAGTATCAGTTGTACCCCTCCTGCTAAAGCCAGATTAGACTCACCCCGACGCAGACTATGGCAAGCCTCATGTATAGCTACCAGAGATGCTGAACAAGCTGTATCTATTGCTAAAGATGGACCTTGCAATCCCAAGAAGTAAGATAGCCTACCTGCGGCAAAACAAAAGCCATTGCCTGTAGCATCGTAAGGGCTGATATTTTCTAGTTGGTTAAAACCCAAATCAGCATAATCGTTTTGACCCATACCTAGAAACACTCCTGTGTGGGTATTTTCTAATTGTTGGGGGTTAATTCCCGCTCTTTCTAAAGCTTCCCAAGTTACTTCTAAAAGAAAACGTTGTTGTGGGTCAAGGCTATGGGCTTCTCTCGGAGAGATGCCAAAAAACTCAGGCTCAAACTGATCTACCTGATCCACTAAGGAAGCATGACGGATATACATTTTCCCTGGAGTATCAGGGTCAGGATGGTAAAAATAATCTGGATTCCAGCGTTCAGGTGGAATTTCTCTAACTCCATCTTCACCATTAGCTAACAGTTGCCAGAAGCTTTCTGGAGTGTTGGCATTTCCTGGGAATCGACAACCAATACCAATAATGGCAATAGGTTCACTTTTGGCAAGTTCCATCATCTCCAACTTAGCTTCTGCTTGCTTTAGCGCCAGAAACATCTGTTTGGATAATGATAGTTGCTCTTTGTTGGTAGTCGGTTCCATGAATTTTGATCCTTGACTTATTATTTGACTTTTTGATTAATTAAACTGTCCTTATTTCAGAAGTTTATCAAAGCATACTCTTAATTTTTTCTAATTGTTGAGCTGCTAGTGCTTCAAATTCCTCTTCTGAGATATCTTCGATAACTGGCAAAATCTGCTCATCTACATCTACCTCTTTTCGTTCAGGTAAATTACTCTCGGAATCTGCTACTGATTTCCATCCCATGACTTCTTCAAATATATACCGAGATAGTTTGTCAATTGTGGGATATTCCATAGCTACTGTCCCAGGTAAGGTAATCCCTAGTTGAGCTTGTAATCGATTCTTTAATTCCACTGTTGTCAAAGAGTCCATCCCCATTTCCATAAAGCCCAAATTGATTTCTGGTAATTGAGATGAACTTAAGCCTAATACCTTGGCTACTTGCCCTCGAATGTGTTCCTTTAGAATTTCCTTACGTTCGCCTGCTGATGCCTTATCTAATTGATCTAAAATTTCTCGTTCTAGCTTCTGCTTCAGAATATCTTGTTGCTGTAATTCATCTTGGTGTAATAGTTCCTGTAGTAATGAACTTTTATTTAGATTACTCCACTGTTGTGCCAATAATGACCACTCTACATATATTACACCAATTTGTCCAGTTAGAGTTTGATTGGCTAACAGTTGCTCCAAGGCAGACATTCCTTGTTCGGGGGCAATATCATTAACTCCACTGGTATGGATGCGATTTTGATGCTGAGCCGCTAAATTATTCGCCATTCCTCCAGACGCCCAAGGACCCCAGTTAATAGTTAATCCAGACAATCCTCTACTTCGACGATAGTTAGCCAAAGCATCCATAAAGGCATTGGCAGCAGCATAATTTCCTTGACCTGGTGAACCGATTAAGGAAGCTATTGAAGAGAAGCAGACAAAGAAATCTAACGGTAGCTCTTGGGTAAATTGATGTAAATGCCAAGTTCCTCCTACCTTTGGTGCCATTACTTTGGCAAAATTCTCCCAACTCATCTGTTGCAGGGTTGCGTCATCAAGTATTCCGGCGGCATGAATAATACCTTTTAGTATAGGTAAAGATGTCTGAATCTGTTCAATAATTTGGGCAACATCTTGTTCAAGAGAAATATCTCCTAACAAAACCTTAACTTTAGCTCCTGCTTGTTCTAACTTTTCTATGATTTCTTGTACTTTTTCTGATGGAGCACTACGTCCAGTCAACACCAGATGTCGAGCGCCCTTTTCTACTAGCCATTGTGCTGTATGTAACCCTAAAGCTCCGAGTCCTCCTGTAATTAAGTAAGTGGCATCAGATGCTAAGGATAGTGCTTCAACAGATGCCTGAAGAGATTGCTGAACCAAACGGGCTACATAGGTTTTTCCTTCTCGTAAAGCTAGATAGTCTTCTTCTGAGTTGTTTACTAGTAATTGCAACAGCTTTTCTACATCCTCTTCTGATGTTTGCGGGTCTAAATCTACCAATCCCCCCCAAAGCTGCGGATGTTCTAGAGACACGACTCTACCTAATCCCCACAAGGGTGAGGCAGCTACTGTTAGTTTTTCCATGTTCGATAATACTGACTGAGCGCCCCTGGTGACTAGCCATAATTGAGGAACATTGGTAGTTTTGAGCACACTTTGTAGCAGGTGCAATACACTAGCACACCCCCACAGTTGAGTCTGCTCTAAGGTGTTTAGGGTTAAATGTTCCGTAACTGGAGCATCTAAGCTCCACAAATGGATTACCCTTGATAAGGGCAGTTGACTGGTTTCTATAATGGCTTCATAAAGTTGTCCAAATTCTTCAGGAGCAGAGGGATTGAGTTGATATCTTCCTGTTGCTAGTTGTTGATATTTATCTGCTCGATAAACTAAGCTACATTTATGTCCTTGCTGTTGTAATTTTTGGGCTAATTTCTCTGCTACCCCCGTATTGTCGGCAAAAATCAACCAATGACTCACTTGAATGCCGTTTTTTAGGTAAATTTCAGGTAAAGGTTGCCACTGAAGTTGATAGAACCAATCTTTAATCCTTGCTGCTGCTAATTGTTGCTGATGTTGCTTAGTTAGTAGTTCTAAGATTTTCGGTAAAAGTTTAAGCTGTTCTGGTGAAAAGTTTGCTGCTTTTTCCAGTTGTTGTGCTAAGGTGTCAATTTCTCCTTTACTGAGGAGGTTGACGATCTCAGTATTAGTATCTTTCTCTGCAAAAGAAGCATTGCTTTGATATCCATTATCTTTTGTTTCTACCCAGTAGTGTTGTCGTTGGAAGGGATATGTTGGCAATATTACTTTATCACGGTTATAGTCTTGGTCAAATCCTGACCAATCTACTTTGGCTCCCTGTACATATAACTGTCCCAAACTAGAGAGCATCTGTTGCCATTCTTCTACTCCCGGACGCAATGATGGTAACCAGACACCCACTTCTTCTGGTAAACATTGACGCCCCATTCCTAATAATATTGGTTTAGGTCCGATTTCTAGGAATAACTCATATCCTTCCTGATGCAGAGTTTTCATACTCTGGGCAAACCGCACTGGTTGGCACACATGATTTACCCAATATTCGGCAGTGGTAATTTCCAAATTCACCTGTTGACCAGTAATATTTGATATTAGAGGTATCTGAGGCTGACTATAGCTCATTTCTTTGGCTACTGCTTCAAATTCTGCTAGCATCGGTTCCATCAGAGGAGAATGGAAAGCGTGAGACACTTGTAGTTGTTTGGTTTTGATGCCAACGGATTCAAAATTAGTTGCGATCGCTCTTACTGCTTCGGCTTCGCCAGAAATTACTGTGCTTTCGGGTCCATTGATGGCTGCTATGGCTACTTTTTCTCCTAGGGACATCCCTTTCAAAGTCTCTAGAACTTTCAACTCTGATGCCATAATTGAAATCATCTCGCCACCAGCAGGTAATTTCTGCATCAAAGAGCCTCTAGCGGCAATTAGCCTCAAACCAGCTTCTAAACTC
>NZ_JAAHGN010000290.1:0-7599 GCF_010672485.1 Moorena sp. SIO2C4
TTGTAGCTGGTGCTCCAGGTATGGATAACGGTGCCAACTTAATACTTTGGGATTGTGAGCTTTCTGGAATAAATCCTGATAACAATTCCACTACAGACCAAGTATGGACAGTTACAACTAACGGATATATCATGAATGATCTATCAGGGAAGTGCATAGATGTAGCTGGTGCTCCAGGTCGCAGTAACGGTGACAACTTAATACTTTGGGATTGTGAGCTTTCTGGGATAAATCCTGATAACGGTTCCTTAACAGATCAAAAATGGATTTTGGTAGACTAATCGCGGAATAAATTATCGAAATCGCCGAATACCCCACCCTTCGGCGAGGTGGGGATGAAAGGCGACAAAGGCCAAGGGGATTCGATATCCCCTTGGCCTTTCATTTTCTGTAGAAGAAAGCGAATAAACTCTCCTAGGACATCTGACTGATTTATACCAGTTAGCTTGCAGTAACTCCTAAGGATATAAAATTATTTTGGCGTTGCTGAATATGGGAATGTAATCAGGTCTATTCGGGTCAGTTGTCAGTTACCCTCCATGATTCTATTAATCAGCAATGCCTTCCCTTTTGCCTCTTGCCTCTTGCCTCTTGCCTAAGGGAGTATGTTCACAACCGATGATACAAGCGATGCAGCGCGGTCTTGGGGGTTTCCCCCATGAGCGACTGCATCAAGAGAAAGTGTTTATATACCTTATGATCTCAATTGTGATTATCTCCCACAGTGCTAAGCTAGCCGCTGGGGTCAAGGAATTAGCTGAACAGATGGTTCACACATCCGTACCGATTGCGATCGCAGCGGGTATTGATGACCCAGAAAATCCCTTTGGTACCGATGTGCTCCAAGTCCAAGCTGCCATTGAGTCGGTTTACTCCGATGCTGGGGTAGTAGTATTGATGGATTTAGGCAGTGCGGTGCTCAGTGCAGAAATGGCACTGGAGTTTCTGGATGAAGACCAGAAACCCAAGGTAAGATTGTGCGAAGCGCCATTAGTGGAAGGTGCGATCGCAGCGGTTATCCAAGCTGCGGCTGGTGGTGATATCGACCAAGTCATTGCTGAAGCTAGATCAGCTTTAACCGCTAAAGCCTCTCAGTTATCAGTTGTTGATAGTAATGATAGTACTGAGTTTGACCCAGTGGGTGGAATGGGCATCTTGCCCGTGGGTGGAACGGGCATCTTGCCCGTGGGTGGAACGGGCATCTTGCCCGTGGGTTACGCAACTACAACCAAAGAAATCCATCTTACTGTCCAGAATCAACAGGGAATTCATGCTCGTCCTGCTGCTCAATTTGTTACTACAGCTAATCGGTTTAACTCGGAAATTACGTTACGAAATATCAGCAAAACTAGCAATATAGTTAATGGAAAAAGCCTTAATAATGTCATGCTTTTAGGTATCCAACAGGGAGATGAAATAGTCATCAAAGCAGTGGGAGAAGATTCGGAATTAGCCTTGATAGCGTTGCAGCAGCTAGTAGATAACAATTTTGGTGAAAAATTAGATAAAGCAAAAGAAGACATCAACCAAGAGTCTAACCCTGCCAGTAACCGATCCCTTCACCCGTCATCGGTGACACTTGATAGGTTAGTTGGAATTCCGGCTGCTGCTGGGATTGCGATCGGAGCGGTTATTGTCTACCAACCCAAACTTCCAGAGATTATTGAAGAGCAAACAGATAATCCTCAAGCGGAGTGGGAAACCCTACAACTTGCTATTAAAACAGCACAACAGCAACTTCAACACCTGATTAATACTGTTACTAAAGATCAGGCAGATATTTTTCAGGCTCACTTGCTCTACTTAGACGATCCAGCGCTAGTTAATAGAGCTTATCAGATTATAGTTAACCAGCATCTATGGGCAGGGGCGGCTTGGAAAACTGTAATCGATGAAACCGTAGCAAATTACCAAACTCTGGAAGACTCCTACATGCAAGCTCGCGGAAATGATGTGATCGATGTCGGCTGGCGAGTGTTGCGATTACTGACCAATAGGAAAGAAACCTGTTTAGATCAGGACTTACGCAAGAGCCCCCTAAATCCCCCAATTCTGGGGGACTTTGACATCATTACCCCCCAAAATTGGGGGGCAGGGGGGCAAAACCAACTAAACTTCGTAAGTCCTATAGATGTGACTGAGCCCGGTATTCTGGTTGCTGCTGATTTAACTCCCTCTGAAGTCGCGCAACTCAATCCGAGCCAAGTCCGAGGTATCTGTTGCGCTAGTGGCAGTGCTACAGCCCATAGTTCCCTAATCGCCAATATGCTCGGTATACCGATGGTGGTTGGTGTTGGTCAGGATCTGTTGTCGTTGCCAGCTGGTATGGAGTTGGCACTGGATGGGACAACCGGTCAAATTTGGGTAGAGCCTTCTGAGGAACGGAAGCAAGAATTACAGCTACAGAGCAACAGTAAGGATGAATTACCGACGGAGGTAATTACTCAAGATGGACACAAAATTCCTTTGATGGCAAATGTTTTGGGAGAGGGTGATGCTAAATTGGCTCTGGATTGTGGTGCTCAAGGGATAGGTTTACTTAGGACCGAGTTTCTTTATCTGGAACGCTTAACTATTCCGAGCGAAGAAGAGCAGTTGGCAACCTATCAAGCCATTGCGGAAATTATGGGTACCCATCCCCTAACGATTCGTACTTTAGATATTGGCGGTGACAAGCCCATTCCCTTCCTGAATCTAGCGTCTTCTGATGCTCCCTCTGCTCGGCACACCCCAGAGCCTAACCCTTTCCTAGGATGGCGGGGAATTCGTCAGAGTTTGGATTGTCCAGAGATGCTCAAAATCCAACTGCGGGCGATTCTACGAGGGAGTTATGGAGACAACATTAAGGTGATGTTTCCCATGGTTTCTTCAGTAGAAGAGGTACGGGCTGCTAAGGAAATCCTAGCAGAGGCTAAAGCTGAGTTGCGCCAAGAAGGGTATGGTTTTAATGAACAGATGCCAGTAGGGATTATGGTAGAAGTCCCCGCAGCAGTAACCATGGCTGATCAGTTAGCAGCTGAAGTGGACTTTTTCAGCATTGGTACTAATGATTTGAGTCAATATGTAATGGCCGCTGACCGTACTAATCCCAAGGTGGCGAAGCTAGCTGATGCCCTTGAACCGGCTGTGCTACGGATGATTCAACAAACGGTAACTGTTGCTCATCAAGCAGGGATTCCAGTTAGTGTCTGTGGTCAGTTGGCATCGAATCCAGTAGGGATACCGATTTTATTAGGGTTGGGGGTGGATGAGTTGAGTGTGAATCCACCTGCGATCGCTACTGTGATGTCAGTTATTTCACAGTTGACTATCAACCAGGCCGAGATGCTTGCTGGTGAGGCGTTGCAGCTAGATTCCGCTGTTGGGGTTAGAGAATATATTATCAACCAACTGGACAGGTCCGTTTGAGTCTTGGCAGGGTTGATATAGCGCTACGAGCAAGGGCTTTAGGCAAGAGGCATGCATGCTAGAGGCAAAAAAAAAGAGGCAAAAAAAAAGAGAGCCGTGTTACTGACTCTCTCGATCATCAGGGTGCATCTTATATTTCAAATATACCTGAGCAAATGAGGGGTGTCACCCCTCATGGCAAAAATCAGCCAAATGGCTTAGTTTGTAATGTGGTACTGCAAAGCTGATATCCCTCACAAGACAGGGATTTAGGTTTGAACAGTTAAAATTAGGAAGCATTACCAACCCCAGACCTATGTTCGAGGAACAACCCCAAGCACTACAGCAAAAGGTCAAACTCTTGGCATTGGAATCAATCCGCCAAGATAATCCATCTCAATGGTTTGAGGTTTTATATTCCGAAGCTAATGGGGATTCAGGGCAAATACCTTGGGCGCGTTTAACAACCCATCCTTATCTACAGGATTGGTTAGAGCGTAATACACCCCAAGGGTCTGGTCGCTCTGCCCTAGTGGTTGGTTGTGGGTTAGGGGATGATGCTGAAGCGTTGGCGCAGCAGGGTTTCCAAGTCACTGCCTTTGATATTTCCCCGACTGCGATCGCATGGTGCCAAAAACGATTTCCCGATTCCCAGGTCAAGTACCAAGTGGCGGATTTATTTGCCTTAGATCCAGCATGGCATCAGAAATTTGATTTTGTATTTGAATGCCGTAATATCCAAGCCTTACCCCTCAATGTCCGGTCAACTGTGATGAATGCGATCGCATTCTTACTCGCCCCAGGAGGAACCCTCCTAGTGATAACTCGATTTCGCGATACCGACACTGAACCGGATGGTCCCCCTTGGCCGTTGTCGGATACAGAACTAGCTTACTTTAAGGAATTGGGCTTACAAGAAATCGGTCGTGATACTGTCCCAGAATCAGAGGATGACCCAATTCAAAGGTTACGCATTGAATATAATCGCGAATATACTCGCCATGGTTCGTAAACGCTTAATTATTGAAATGGGAATGGGAGTAGACCAACACGGTCAAGACCCAACCGTAGCAGCAGCACGAGCTGTACGGAACGCTATTGCTCACAATGCCTTACCTGGTGTTTGGGAAGTAGCTGGTTTAGAGCATCCCAATCAAATGATAGTTGAAGTTCAAGTCGCCGTGCCTTACCCAGAGCAAGTCCGGGAAAATGAAGTACTGGCTGTACTCCCTTTCGGTCAGAAAACTCTATCCCTTGAGTCCGGTGGAATGGTGGTTCAAGGCAGGGCGATTCCAGAACTTAATGATAAAAATGATGAGATGCTGATTGCTGTTGCAGCCGTTACTGTTTTGGTGGATAGTGATTAGGTAAGCTATCAGCTATCAGCTATCAGCTATCAGCTATCAGCGATTAGCGCTACGCGCACGCTACTTGAGGTGCTATCAGCTATCAGCTTTTGAATAAAAGAGGAATACAAAATTTAATCATCGTTGAACAATAGTCTTATGCTTTCGGTGTTACTTCTACGCGATTGGCAATGGCATCCACTACGGTTTCAAAAATGCCCAGGGAGTTTTCCACCATGGTGTTGAGGGTATCGAGCAGGGGATTAATTTCACAGATTTCCCAACAACACACCCGTGGATCTTTAACCAAAGTTTCGTTGAGCAGACAGGCTTCCTTGACAAAAATCCCATTTGGAGCTGGGGTTCCCGTTCCCATACAAATTGTGGAGTCCATACTGTCCACGTCAAAAGTAACGTAAATCAGATCCACCCCCTCTAGCTTCTCTAAACACCGTTGGGCAACCACATCCGCACCCAAGGTACGAACTTGCTCAGTGGTCATGTTTAAGATCTGGTGTGTTTCTATCAAGTGGTCTTCAGCCTCTTCCGTATCTCGTACCGCAACATACACCAGATCCTCAATGCTCAAATTCGCGCTATCTGCCAGCCCCAATCTTTGGCACAGGTTCCACAGTTCTAAGGTGTCTGAGTCAAGATCATTGATTTGCTTGGCCAGATTATCAGTAGCAGTCGCCATCGCCAAAGGCATCCCATGCATATTGCCTGATGGAGTTGTATACGGAGAGTGAATATCAGCATGGGCATCAATCCAAACCACTCCCAAGCGATGATTCGGAAAGGCTTTTTTGATTCCGGCGATTGTGCCTGCTGCCGTTGAATGATCCCCACCGAGTACCACTGGAAACAGCCCCTCCTGTAGGGTTTGGGCGACTACATCGGTAGTTCGGCTCAGCACCTGATATAGCTTCTCAATATACTTGGCGTACTGATGTTTGTGTCCCAGAGCATCTGCCCAATTTTCCGTTTGTACTTGTAAACTATCCAGACTCAAAACACCATTTTCGGCATGCATTCGTGCCGCCTGTTTTTGGATAGCAGCTTCTCTCAAAGCAGCAGTTCCCATGGATTGACCGCGCGTTCCTGCTCCTAATTCAGAATCAACTTCAATCAGGGCAATGGAGGAAAACTTTGCGACTTTCTGGTACTGAAGCAAAATCTTTTTAAAACTGCGTAAGCCTGCGATGGAAATCTTCAGACCCGATTCATAAGTCTGAGTGGCAATAAACTCTTCAAAATCAATTTCACCATCTCCATCTAGATCAGCTTTTCTCACTAAGGCAGCAATTTCTGAATCAGTTACGGTAGTGTTTAAGCACTGGATAATCTGGGTGAACTCCTCAATCGATAATTTGCCACTACCATCAACATCAATCAGTTCAAACACCTGTCGCAGATCAGCCCTAATATCGAGATCTTGGCGGTTTACCATCCACTCCATAAAGGCATCCCGTGTCACAACATCATCTTTGTTGAGCAGATTGAAAAGATTGGTTCGGTCCTGAAGGGAAATGCCTTGTCCCAAAACCTCTAGAGCATCGATGATTTCCTGACGAGTGATAAATCCATCACCATTGGCATCAAACAACTGGAATACCTGGTCAAATTCTGCATATCGTTGAGATGACACTGCTTTGGTTATGGTCATAGTTGAATTTCCTTATCTGTTACCTATTTGGGAAAATTGGGATCGGGATTATACTACCATTTGGATTGAACCATGGCATAATTGGTTAAAGGTTGTATGAACAGGGCATGGCTGAACTAGCGATATAGTTTTTTTGCGATCGCACTCCTGAAATATAGTGCTATAGCGCAGCGCTATATTTCCAAGCCAAAAAAAATTGCGGTTTCAACAAAAGGGCGTTGAATCATTAAGCAATGCCTATTTATCTTGTTGTGGAAGTAAGAATAAGCAAAGCTTTAGACTTGTGACAAATAGAAGATCGGGCAACGGATGAGTAACGGATGTAACGGATGGCAGTATTGGTAGAAGGGGAAGTTGGGGCAATTACCCATGACCCATGACCCATGACCCATTACCACTGATATCAATCATGAAAAAATTAATCAACCATCCCGATAATGTTGTCAGAGAAAGCCTAGAAGGGATGGCTTTAGCCCATCCTGACCTGCTCAAAATTAATCTTGACCCCCCCTTGATCTACCGCGCTGATGCTCCCATATCAAACAAAGTAGCGATTATTTCCGGTGGCGGTAGTGGTCATGAACCCTTGCACGGGGGCTTTGTGGGTGCCGGAATGTTAGATGCCGCCTGTCCCGGTGAAGTGTTTACCTCTCCCACCCCCGACCAAATGCTAGAAGCTGCCAAAATAGTCAACAGTGGTGCAGGGGTTCTTAATATTGTCAAAAACTATAGCGGTGACGTCATGAATTTTGAGTTAGCTGCCGAATTAGCTATCTCAGAAGGCATCCGAGTCCTCAATATCCTAATTGATGATGATGTAGCGGTTAAAGATAGCCTCTATACTCAAGGCAGGCGGGGGGTAGGGACAACATTATTAGCCGAGAAAATCTGTGGCGCTGCTGCTGCTGCCGGTTATGACCTCAAACAACTGGCTAATCTCTGTCGCCAGGTTAATAGTAATGGACGCAGCATGGGTATGGCCTTGACATCCTGCACTCCTCCTGCTAAAGGGAGTGCCATGTTTGACTTGGGGGAAGCAGAAATAGAATTTGGGATTGGCATTCACGGGGAACCGGGAAGACAACGAATGTCCCTCAAATCAGCGGATGAGATGACTGAAATGCTAGCGCTATCGATTATTGAAGATTCTGCCTATAGCCGCACAGTGCGAGAGTGGGATGAAGATAAAGCAGAATGGAC
>NZ_JAAHGN010000291.1:0-7598 GCF_010672485.1 Moorena sp. SIO2C4
TTATGGTTGGTAGGTTATGCAAAAAAGGGTTAAAACTTATTGATTAAGGCGAGCCTGTCTTACGGTAACTATCGCCAAAGGCGACGCTTGGCCGTAGGCCACGCCAAAGGCGAACGCGAACAAACCATGAGCGACTGCATCAAGACAGAGATAGAAAAGAAAGAATAAAGTATTTAAGAGCATTAAGAGAATTAATAAAAATATCTGGAATCAAAAGCCTTGTATTCATTGATTAATCAGGGTTTGACAAAATACAGTCATGCCTTTATGGATGGTCCAAAAAAGGGAATAAACTGTATGGTGAACAAACAGTAAAACGAATAAAAATAGAAAATTTAGTAGCAGGAATAAGGAAGAAATCAAAAGATTTAATAGCCCCTTGTTTAGTGGTAGTCTGAATGCAGAAGTATTTGAAGGATGGTTAAGCCAATATTTATTACCCTCATTAACAATTCCTTCAGTATTAATTATGGATAATGCACCAATTCCTAGAAAAAGTGCAATTAGAGAATTAGTAGAGTCAGCCGGTCATCAAGTATTATTTTTGCCGAAATACTCTCCAGATTTCAATGATATAGAGCATGATTTTAGTGCTTTAAAGAGAGCCAGAATGTATACTTCTATAGACACTTCTCTGGATGAAGTGATTCGTGAATATTGTGCTTCTTAGTGTCTCCTCCTTATTTAAAATAACTATAGGAGCAGGAATATCGGGGGTGCATCTCATATTTGTAAAAAAGAAGGGGAAGTGTGGGAAGTGTGGGAAATGTGGGAAATGTGGGGCGGGAAGTGTGGGGCGGGAAGTGTGGAAATTTTCGCGCGAATTTTTGCCTAATTGCATCGCTACCAAAAATCCCTATATAATTGATTAATTATTGCCTCTTGCCTCTTGCCTCTTGCCTCTTGACTTTCTCTAAGTGACTATGTTCACAACTCAAATAAAAATGCTATATTAGATATCAGTTAATCAGCTCAAATACATCTACTGTTTGCAGTTTTCCCTTGATTGAAACTTGACCCAATTCCCGATAGGTATACTGGTGCTTGGTCGCTTCATAGACACTACCACTGACGAGGATCTGACCCCCGTTGGCCATAGCTTGTAATCTGGCAGCGATATTGACTTCATCACCAATGGCTGTATAGTCCATATGCTGGGGAGAACCAATGTTTCCGACCACAACTTCTCCTGAACTAATCCCAATACCGGTTAGAAAATTCTCCCGGATCCAGGGGGTAGGCATAGTCTTAAGTTGATGTTGCATAGCAATAGCAGCTGCGATCGCTTGTCCCTGATTATCCTCTAGCTTAGAGGGGGCACCAAACATAGCCACAATCATATCGCCCACAAATTTATTTACTGTTCCCTCGTGGCTGAAGATAACATCCACCATGCAGGTAAAATATTCGTTCAGGTATTCAACAATTTTATGGGCTTCTAATTCTTCACACCGAGTTGTGAAATTCCGAATATCAGAGAACAATATAGTAATAGGCTTTTTGGCTGGAGTCAGAGAGATATTGCCCTTGGCATCAATAATAGCTTGGACAAGTTGGGAAGGAATATAGCGTTCCAGTCGGCTTTTAATCCGCTCCTCCTGTAGTTTATTTCTATGGAGCAAGGCATTTTCAATAGCTCCTGCTGCTTGAGCTCCAAGAATCGTTAAAAATTTCAAGTCTTGAGCTGTATAATTAACTGGTTTCTCACTACAAAAGTTAATCAATCCCAGCAGACCCTTTTGGGTTTTTAGAGGAGCACAAACCAGAGAGTTGATGGACTTCACACTAGCAATAAACCTGGGATCATCTTGAACCTGATTCACAATATCAGCCTTACCAATTCCTAGCCCATTCTTTGTATTACTATTGCTCAGCTGAAAAAATTCTGTTGGATTATACTGTTTGCCAAAGGCGGAGATTATATCTAGTTGCTCAGTTTCGGAATTAATTAACAAGACTGAACCACAATCTCCTGGAATCAGTCTTCTCGCTTCATCCAGGAACAGCTGAGCAATAGCGGACAGCTCTAAACAGGATGGAATCCGTTCCGAAACTCTATAGAGTAAATTAATTTCTCGGTATTGATCTAAGATAGCACTGCCTAGATCTTTTTTTTCTAATTCTTGATTAGCTAAATAATTCAGGAGTTCTTTAATTGCGATCGCTTTCTGATCCCCTTTGACCCAGCCAATCACCTGACCTCTTGCTTCAACGGGATATTTATTGGCTAAGTTACAACGTCCCAATATCGGAATTTTCCTAGGATTGTCCAACAGCAGCTTTCCGTGGATATCCTCAATCTGGACAGCGGTGTCTATGGCGTCAATCAGTTGACTTATGACCCCTAGCGCTTTTGGCTTAGAAATAATTTTTTTGAGACTGATAGATGCCATACTTTGTGCTACTATTGTAAGTTGGCTTAAAAGTATCGATTCAAAGTACTCCTCACCCGTTCCTCTCGAAGCATATTCTCATAGAGGATAGCATTAGATATGGCTGATGTGGCTTGAGATGCTAAAGCACTGATTAATTTCAAATCCCTGGCTGTATAGTCTACAGGTTTTTCACTACTGAGCTGAATGACACCAATTACCTGATCTTTGGTCTTGAGTGGAACACACATTAGGGAACTGATCGGATAATCAGATGGCACAAACCTGGGATCCGATGAGACATCGTTAACGATTTCTCCTACACCAGTCATAATCACACTGCCAACAATACCTGCTATCGATTGCTTGTGGGGTCTATCCCCCATTTCTGGCTCAAAGCTAGCCAGTACTTCCAGTTGGGATTTATCTTGGTCTAGCAAAAAGACAAATCCCCGATTCACTTGAATTAATTCCCTAGTTTGATTAATCACAATTTGAGCAACATCTTGAGGCATTAAATTGGCAGTTAATTTCCCCGATAGATTGTAGATTAAGTTTATTTATCGATAGTTCTCTAAGGTTTCTATAGCAATTGATCGGCGTTCTAGTTCTCGATTCGCTAAATAATTGAGTAGAGCGGCAATAGGACGAGCATTCTCTCCTCCCCTAACCCACCCTAAAGTAGTTCCTTTCAGGTCTATCTTGTATTTACCAGATGAATCATCAGGCTCATCTCCGAATAACAGTTGCTCATCAATGTCTTGAATACTAATATCTCCTCCCAGGGAATTTATCAGGTATGAGGAGCAGTGACGAGATGTCTTTTTGGGCAATTATTTTTTTCAGTTTAATAGCGGCCATGTAGTTTAGTAAAGCGGTTTTAAATTAGGTGAGTTACATTTTTTTAGGGAGCAGGGAGCAGGGAGCAGGGAGCAGCTTACAAGGGTATGATTTTAATATGGAAGGTATTCGCTGGCCAGAAAATCAATCGAGAGTAAAAGCAAACACGATATTGTAAAACTGATGATGAAAAGTCCTCAAGCTGATCAGGAATGGTTAAGAGTGGTCACCCTTAAAAATGCCCCACTTGAGTAAATCTCAGGCCATAGGATTAGCGATGGGTCGCAATGCAATCGCCATAACTCACAGTTGTGGATTATCGACGGTAACAGTGTTTCTAGCACAATTATTCAATAAGCCAGA
Organism: Moorena sp. SIO2C4; assembly: GCF_010672485.1. Classification (NCBI taxonomy): domain Bacteria; kingdom Bacillati; phylum Cyanobacteriota; class Cyanophyceae; order Coleofasciculales; family Coleofasciculaceae; genus Moorena; species Moorena sp. SIO2C4. The sequence goes on from NZ_JAAHGN010000291.1 coordinate 3,576, forward strand.
AGGAAATGTCAGAGAACAATTGCGACAATGGTATCGAGAAGCCAATAATAAGTATGGTAGGTTCCGACAGGAAATAGAAGTAACTCAAAGTTTTAAACCGTTATTAACTTGGTTGTTGAGTTGGTGGTCGAAGGATGAAAAAAGCCTGGTGTTAGCTGCAGATGCTTCCACCTTGGGACAGCGCAAAACATTGTTGGTGATTAGTTTAGTCTATCGTGGCTGTGGCATTCCTGTAGCCTGGAAAATTATCAAAGCCACAGAAAAAGGTAGTTGGAAACCTTACTGGTGTCAATTGTTCGATCACATCGAAGTGAGCATGCCTGATGATTGGTTTGTGATTGTTGCTACAGATAGAGGGTTGTATGCCAAGTGGCTCTACGAGGCCATCAGGAAAAAGGGTTGGCATCCTTTGATGCGAATTAATCATCAAGGATATTATCGAGCCTCACACCATCAGAATTTTGTCCCAATGTCTTCATTAATTACTCAGGTTGGTCAGCACGCTTAGTGGTCGAGTCACCTGCGCATGCGACTCATAGTCTTGATTGTACTCTTCTGGCTAACTGGGAATCGGGCTATGCTGACCCTTGGTTAATCTTGACAGATCTATCTCCACAACAAGCTCAAATCTGTTGGTACAGTATGCGTAGTTGGATTGAATGTTTATTCAAAGATATTAAGCGTGGTGGTTTGGGCTGGCATCACACCAAAATGAGTGATCCTGGCCTTTCGGCCACGCTACGCGAACAACGGGCTGAAAGATTATGGTTAGCCATTGCCACAGCCACATTGTGGTTGGTTAGTGTTGGAGGAGAAACTGATGGTGATTTATCTGCTAGCAGTCTGTCTGACAACCATGGCAATAATAAGAGTGAATTAGATCAATCACCCTCAACAGCCACTGTCCAACAGACTAGTTGTGATCTCAATCAACCTACTCGTTATTTAAGTTGTTTCCGACAGGTGCGACCCGTGGCGAATTTAATTCGCCTACGGAAAGCGCACCTTAGGGGTTTTTTGATAATTTTGGCTTCTGTGATTAAACAAATGCCTTTACCTGTTGGCTGCTTTGTTCCTCCATTTTCTCTTGATTCTGGATAATTCTTAAAATCATACCCTTGTAAGGCAGGGAGCAGGGAGCAGGGAGCAGGGAGCAGGGAGCAGGGAGCAGGGAGCAGTGAAGTCATAAAAGGGAATAGGCAAAAGGTAATAGTGGTAAAATAATTTGGACATCATTAGACTATCAAAAAATATATTATTAATCTAATAATATAAAAAATATAGTGGCTAATTTATGTTCAAAACGCACCTTGTTAACCAACGCTTGTTCTTTGGCAATCCCTGAATTAACCAGAATCATATCAGGTTTGAATGAAATCGCTTTAGAAAGACAATCTTGACCATTTCGGGCATAAATTATCCGAATTACTCTTTTCCGTAATACCTGAGTAATCATTTGAGCTTGAGGGAGATGTTCCTCCACTATCAAAACTTGCTTAGTCGGCTTTTCTTGAGAGGTCAGTCGAACAACGTCTTTGAGCAGTTCTTCGAGATTAATCGGTTTGCTCAAACATCGCTCAACTCCTAGAGCATGTTGCTCTTCAGTGATGGACAAAATGATAATCGGAATATCCATACTGTGCAAGTCATTTTTAACCACCGCTGCTGTATCAAACCCATTCATTTTCGGCATCACTACATCCAAGATAATTAGATCAGGAGGTTCTTGTTTGATCTGTTGAATTGCTTCCCAACCATCTTGCGCTTCCTGAATCCTGTAACCTTCTGCTCTAAGATGCTGCTTGAGTAGCTCTCGAATCGGAGCTTCATCATCCACAATCAGAATGGTTTTATCCCTGGAATTTGTGGTCATTTTCGAGGTGATCATGGATGATTTTAGTTGGGTGATCAGGGTTTCAGCAGCTATGGTTTTGACTCCAGGTTCAGACTCAACCGATATGGGTAAGCTAAAGGAGAAGTTACTCCCTTTACCCAGTTCGCTTTCGACCCAAATTTGTCCTTGATGATGTTCCACAATTTCCTTACAAATAGGGAGTCCTAAGCCGGTACCTTGAGGTTTTTCAGTTAGAGTATTACCCGCCTGTTTGAATTTTTCAAAGATCAGCGTCTGCTCGGCTTCAGAAATGCCTATACCGCTATCAATGATACTAACGGTAATCTCTGAACCAGTTCGCCTTACTTTACAGTATACAAACCCTTTATCCGTAAACTTAGCTGCATTAGAGATTAGATTAATCACCACCTGAATTAGTCGGTCTCGGTCACCAATTATCTGAGGTAAGCCCTCGTCTATACTCTTAATTAATTCCACATCATTCTGTTCAAACAGAGCAGTCGTAGCAATGATTGCTCGTTCTAGGACATCGACAACTGAGAGGGGTTGCATTTTCCACTCTACTCGACCAGCTTCTAGCTTAGCCAGATCCAGGACATCATTGATCAAAGCTTTGAGACGCTCCCCTTCGGAGATAATGATGTTAACATTTTCTGACACTTGCTTGAGGGTGCGCTGAATCTTGTGGTCATTGGTAGGAATTAAGGGAAATAGGGTTTTTTCCAGTTTTTTCTGAATCAGTTTGGCAAAACCCATTACTGAAGTTAGGGGAGTCCTCAATTCATGGGAAACTGTGGAAATAAAGTCTGTTTTCATCCGGTCTACTTCTTTTTCAAAGGTAATATCTCGGATCAGAATCACCGAACCCATAAAGCCATCCTGACTATCAGGGTTATCTGTAGCCTTAGTATCTTTTAGAATAGCAGTGGCTACGGCTTTGCCAATCCGTTGATTGGTCAGTTCTACTTCAGCGGTAAAGACTTGTTTAGGGTTAGTCTTAGTAAGAGTGACTAGGTTTGCGATCGCATTCCCCAACACTCCCTGACACCCTTGACCGAGTAACTCGGTTTCCCCCAAATCAAACAAGCTCACCAAAGCTGGATTGATGCGAGTAATTTTGCCCTTGGTATCTGTTACCAGTAATCCATCGGCTAAGCTTCTAATCATCGCATCCACGTAAGCTATAGTATGCTGTAATTGAGTCGTGGTGGTTTTGAGACACTGAGCTTGTTCACTGACAATTGTGTACTGTTCTTGAGTAGTGGTGTATAAATGTGCCTGGTTGATGGCGATCGCTAACTGATTGCTCACGGCTTGTAATAGCTCCAATTCCAAATCACTACAGCTCCAAGGCTTGCGGCGCATACAAATTAAATAGCCAGGAGGATGCAACCCCCGAATCATGACTGGTAACGCCAGATAGTTCCCTGTCTGGCAGTAGATGAGTTGATCACCACTATCATGGAAGTGAACCATCTGTCCTTGGCTTAAGCGATCGCATAAATCATCAGAAGATTCGATACGTATGAATCCCACTTGGGACGGTAAATCAGCTTTTCGATGTTCACACAGAATTTCCAAGCATTGTTGGTCTTGGTGATACCAGCCAAAAGTCACTCGGTCGAGACGCAAGAGGGTAGCAATTTCATTGACAGTAGTTTGCACAGTTGTTTCCAAATCCAGAGATTCACGAATACGAGTAGTAAGCCCATTCAGCAGCGCCTCCTGCTGAGCCCTGGCGTTGGTCTGCTCGAAAGTTTGAATCTGTAGTAAAGCAATAACCATGGCGATGATCAGCATCACTCCCAACACCGATGCCAGCAAATTGAGAGAATTGAGTTGTCGCTCCACATTAGCCCGGGGAATCACCAAAGCCACAGACCAATCCGCGTGTTGCAGAGAAGTATAGGCAACATACACCGACTGACCATGCAGTTCCATTAGGGTTACCGACTCTTGCGGGTTGGCTATTTTCCTAGCCTCCATCATCAGTTGAGCAATTTGCTTTAGATTGGGGTTAGGGGAGTCTAAAAAACTCCTACCAAATTGAATTACCTTTGGGTCTGGATGGGCAATGGGTACTCCTTTTGAGTCCAAAGCAAAGGCATAACTCCCTTCTCCCAAGGTAGTATTGGTAATCACCTCTGACAGTCGGTCTAAGGAAACCA
>NZ_JAAHGN010000292.1:0-7558 GCF_010672485.1 Moorena sp. SIO2C4
AGATAGGGTCGCCTTATTAAAAAATATTTAACCCTTTTCTGCATAACCTGCTAACTATAAAGGCGACCCTATCTAAGGTTTTGTCTCCGGGGGAAACCACGGCAGCGCGGTCATGGGGGGAACCCCCAAGACCGTAATGGTGAGTTTTCCGTAGGCGAATTAAATTCGCCACGGGTCGCACCTCTGCCTCCCCAAGACCGTAATGGTGCGTTTGACCCGTAATTAAATTCGCCACGGGTCGCACCTCTGCATCGCTTATTCAAAAGCACCATCTGTAGCACCTCAAGTAGCGTGCGCATTAGCTGATAGCTGATAGCTGATAGCTGATAGCTGATAGCTGATAGCTGAATACTTACATTTTTTTTTGAGATTACAACAGGCAAAATGCAACATAAACCTAAACGTTTCTGTTGCATTTTGTCTAATGGTTAACAGTTTAATGATTCGATTCAGTTTTGATAGTTTTCAACCCTTAACACAAACAACCTGCTTCAGAGTTGCCACTACCTCAACTAGATCTGACTGATTAGCCATCACCTGATCAATTGGCTTATAAGCACCTGGGATTTCATCGATAACGTCCTTATCTTTACGGCACTCAACACCTTTAGTTTGCTCAACTAAATCATCAACGGTGAACTGCTTTTTTGCTTTGCTGCGAGACATCAAACGACCAGCACCATGAGCACAGCTGCAGTAGCTGTCATGATTGCCTTTACCCTTAACAATGAAAGACTTTGCCCCCATGGACCCAGGGATGATACCATAGTCGTCGGTACGAGCTCGCACTGCTCCTTTTCGAGTAACATAAACCTCTTCGGAGAAATGCACTTCTTTTTCGGCATAGTTGTGATGGCAGTTAACTGACAACAAGGGCTTGAAGGACTTACCACCAGCCAGATGTTTCTCTACAATTCCCTTGAAGCGAGCCATCATGATATCGCGATTGTAACGGGCATAGTTTTGCGCCCATTGCAAATCCCGCCAGTAGGCAGCAAATTCAGGGGTTCCTGCGACAAAGTATGCTAAATCTCGGTCAGGAAGGGTTGTATGTGCTAGCTTTGCTAATTCTTTAGCGGTCTTAATGTGGCACTTAGCTAGCTGATTACCAATATGCCGTGAACCAGAGTGTAGCATCAGCCACACTTGATTGTCGGTATCAAGACACAATTCAATGAAATGATTGCCACCTCCAAGGGAACCCAGCTGTTTCATGGATTTTCCATCTAGCCGTTGCACACCTGGATGAAGTTCCTTAAAATCACGCCAGCCTTGCCAGTTTACCACTGCTTTCTCGATATCTGTGTTTTGCTCAAAGCCAACGGGAATAGCTGCTTCAATGTCCAAGCGAATCTTCTTGAGCTTGCTCTCCAATTGGTCTGCCACAAAAGGGGTTTTAAAGGCAGACATGCCACAGTTGTGAACAAACACACCAGCGGTCAGGGCAAAGTTGTGATACTCTGGAACCGTTAGGCAGTAGACATCTTGTTTTTCCTGAAGTGGTAAGATATTGACGACTTTGTGATTTGCCCCCCCTACCAGATTTGAGCTTCGATGCTCGGCACGAGCAAGGTTATGGTGATCAATATGGTGGTCAATGACTGTTCTGTGACCTGGAAAAGATGGTACTGTTCCTGACAATTGAGATTCTAACCATTCAGAGGAAGGGATATCAGAGGGAGGGATAATCCCATCTGCCTTTTGCCATCTTCCAGAATCGGGTTGCTGGATTAAGGTGTAACCATCTTTATCGGTTTGGGAGTAGAAAGGCATCAAGGATGTCCCTGGTTCGAGGTCACGGGCTTCCCGGTAACTACCATCCCTGAGCATGAATCGATGATCGGGAGTACATTTAATTTCTTCTGAGTTGTCGAGAACGACCTTTAAGAGTAGTTGGTTACGGCGGGTTAATTTTGCTGTAGCCTTAGCCGCGACGATTTTTCCGGTTTGTGTGCAGGAGTAGACAATAATTTCTCGCTCTCCTTTGGCTAGTGCTTGGAGTGAGTAAGATTTGCCATCAACCAAGGGAACGAGGGTATCACCTGTAAAACAACCAATATCTACCCCGACAGCTGCTGGCAGGATGGCATCTTTGGTGGCAATTACAGAGCCAACCAATGAGCCTTTACCTAGGTGAACGTCTGGCATTAATGCGACGTGCTTAAACACAAATGGCAGAGACGCAACATTTTTCGCCATTTGGGTTTCCTGAGCAGCTAGGGAGTGATTCGCCCAAGACAGCACAGGTTTTGGGGTGGAGATGTCTAGTTTTTCGTAAGGCATAACAATAAATTATTTATTTTTTTTATATATTACACAATAATACAGATATATTACAAATTTGGCCATAAGGTCGAATCTGATCACCTGGTGTTCATCACAAGTTTTCTTGAAGTAATCTGTGGACAGTTTTGTAAGTGTCACACTATCCCCCTGTGCAGCTAAAATACTCTTGACCTGAAACCTAGCCAGACTCTGGATGATCAGCTTTGCTCAAAGACCAGGGGGCTAACCCCATAACCAGATAATTCCCAAATGAATTCCACTTCTGCAGGAGGTGGCTGTCTCAAATTGAACTATTATAAGATTTGGAGTTATTGAGTAATTTTTTTATATATTGCTATGGATATTCTGACACTAGGCTGGGTTTCTGTACTGGTTTTGTTCACTTGGTCAATCTCAATGGTTGTCTGGGGTCGTAACGGGTTTTAACAGTATCGTGGAAAATCCCGTAATCACTATGTTGTTCTTTGCTGCCGCTGGATTATTAGTGGTGGTCAGCGGAGGAATCATTTATCTAACTGCTGCTGAGTGGCGCGATCGCCGCCGCAAACAGCGGGATAAACAGGGATGAAAATCTGACAGCGGATGGCTGGGGGTTTTCATCCCTCTAAAGGAAGCACTACCAACTTATCAAAAGGGAGAGTTTGAGAGGGAAAAGAATACCCCTTGACGAATAGTTTGGGGATGAATTTTTACTTTCAAATAGTGTTAAAATAAAAGAGAAAGGTCTTAAAAAACTGGGAATTGACCTTACTCAGCTACCCCCGGTGCGGGGGAAAGTTACGCCCTAGGAGATAACAATCTATTTGGTTGTGCCTGGGAATCCCCATCCAAGACGGTTGGGGAAGTTCAAATCTCAACCAAACAAGCAAACGTTAATTAGTTTTGTTTGAACAGAGTCCTAGGAGGCTAAATCGTCGGACTCACTTGATATCGCTAAAGCTTATTCGTCCTAAATCAATACTAAAATTTATAATCCGTGATGTCACATGACGGAACAACCTTTTATAGTTTCTGCTCAGTATCTGAGTGAGCATCTTGATGATCCCGACATCGTAATTGTCGATTGCCGTTTTGCTCTATCTGATCCAGACCTGGGCTATGAGCAGTATAAAGTTAGCCATATCCCGGGCGCTCACTATCTCGATTTGAATAAGGACCTTTCGAGACCAGTAGAGCGTCATGGTGGGCGTCATCCTTTGCCTGAACCTCGGAAGTTAGCTCAAAAATTAGCAGGGATTGGTGTTAATTTCCGAAAAACCCTAGTGATTGCCTATGATGATTCCCGTTGTGCCTTTGCAGCCCGCTTGTGGTGGCTGCTGCGCTACTTGGGACACGACCAAGTGGCGTTGCTGGATGGGGGTTGGACAGGATGGCATTCCCAAGGGTATCCAGTAACTGATCAAGAGCCTACCACAAAACCAGGAATCTTTGTAGAGCAGTTGCGCTCTGATTCGGTGGTGGATATTAATAGTGTGAAAGTACGTAAAGATTTGCCAGAGGTGGCGTTGGTAGACTCTAGGGAAAGCGATCGCTATTTAGGTAAACGAGAACCGATTGACCCTGTTGCCGGTCACATTCCCGGTGCCCTCAACTACCCTTGGCATGGTGTGACGGACACCAATGGTTATTTGCAACCATTAACATTGCAACAAGAGCGCTGGACTGAGCTGGAGAACAAACAAGAAATTCTGGTTTATTGTGGTTCTGGTGTAACCGCTTGTGTCAATCTATTCTCCCTAGCATTGGCAGGAATGAACACTGGCAAGCTCTATGCTGGGAGTTGGAGTGACTGGTGCTCTTATCTATAATTTTACCCACCCGTTGACGCTGAAAGCTTTGAGGAACTGTGGCACTACTCAAAGCAAGCAACAGGTTAAGTGTGTTGCTTGCGCAAAAGCTTGCCAATCCCGTTAAACTACCACCCCTTTGATACTCCTGATTGTTTCGATCTGAGTTGGTCCCCTTCTCCCTATAACTTAACTGGAGAGGAGGGAAAATTTGGCATCCTATCCTCAAAATCCGGAAATTATCCCCCTATTGCTTACTCTTTCACGAGGTAAGTACAGATCACTCATCACTATCAGTAGTAATCAAATCACTAATTACCACTAACGTAAGCATTCAGCCGTCAGCCGTCAGCATTCAGCTTTGTGGCACAGGCTTAATGCCTGTGACTTTACTCAGATTAAACGAATGCTTACCTGTTTTATTCAAAAGCTGTTCGGTGTAGCTTGCCCAAGCGCCCATAAACTGATAGCTGATAGCTGATAGCTGAGTGCTTACCCACTAACTAGTTAAGTCTTAGGTAATTACTAATTTACTAGCTAAAAACTGCTAGAATAAAAAATTATCTTAAAGATTATATAGAAAATTGTTAGGTTTAAGTAAATATGCATTGTCCACTGAAACGTATGTCTATTTTTGTAGACGGCAATAATATGTTTTACGCCCAACAAAAGAATGGGTGGTTTTTTGATCCTAGGCGGGTTTTGGACTATTTTAAAAACGAGCCTGGTATTACTCTAGTTAATGCATTTTGGTACACCGGACTCAAAGATCCTCAAGACCAGCGGGGGTTCCGAGATGCTCTAATTAGTCTAGGATACACCGTTCGTACTAAAATTTTAAAGGAATATTATGATGATAACTCTGGTCGCTATTCACAAAAGGCTAATTTAGATATAGAAATTGTTGTGGATATGTTTAATACTGTGGAACAGTATGACAAAGTGATCTTGTTTAGTGGAGATGGGGATTTTGAAAGAGCCATTGAATTACTGCGCTCTAAAAATACCCATATTACGGTGGTTTCCACAGAAGGGATGATTGCTAGGGAACTGAGGAATGCCACTGACCGTTATATTGATTTAAATGATGTCCGTGATCAAATTGAAAAAATTGATTCATAGTTATAATTATATATGAAGCAAACTTTCGATCTAGTTGGCTGACGACCGTTCTCTTCAAATCACTGACTATCAACCCATCGAGTTAGTTATGAACCAGCAACCTCAATCAGAGCGCATTATCATTTTTGACACTACCCTTCGGGATGGGGAACAATCTCCTGGAGCAACCCTCAATGTGGATGAGAAGCTGATTATTGCTCACCAACTGGCACGATTGAGAGTAGATGTGATTGAAGCAGGCTTTCCCTACGCTAGTCCTGGTGATTTTGAGGCGGTGCAAAAAATTGCTCAAGCCGTGGGCATAGAATCTGGACCAACTATTTGTGGTCTAGCACGGGCAAGTCGTGATGATATCAAGGCGGCGGCGAATGCCCTCAAACCGGCAGCTAATGCCCGTATTCACACTTTCATTGCTACTTCGGATATTCATCTGGAGTACAAACTGAAGAAGACTAGAAAGGAAGTGTTAGAGATTGCTCCAGAAATGGTGGCTTATGCCAAGTCTTTTGTGGATGATGTGGAATTTTCCCCGGAGGATGCAGGGCGCAGCGATCCCGAGTATCTCTACCAAGTCCTGGAACGGGTAATCGATGCGGGGGCTACTACGGTTAATATTCCTGATACTGTAGGTTACACTACCCCAAGCGAATTTGGTGGCTTGATTCGTGGGATTAAGGAAAATGTTCCCAATATTGACCGGGCAATTATTTCTGTCCATGGTCATAATGATTTAGGTCTGGCAGTGGCTAATTTCCTGGAAGCAGTGAAAAATGGAGCCCGGCAACTGGAATGCACGATTAATGGTATTGGAGAACGGGCTGGTAATGCGGCTTTGGAAGAGTTGGTAATGGCATTACATGTCCGCCGTCAGTATTTTAATCCTTTCTTCGGACGCCCCCCAGAGTCGAAGGAACCCCTAAGCACTATTGATACTCGTCAGATTTACAAGACATCCCGTCTGGTTTCGAGTCTTACCGGGATGTTGGTACAACCGAATAAGGCGATCGTGGGCTCGAATGCTTTTGCTCATGAGTCTGGTATTCACCAGGATGGGGTGCTTAAGCACAAGCTGACCTATGAAATCATGGATGCGGAGTCGATTGGGTTAAAGGAAAATCAGATAATACTGGGTAAACTATCCGGTCGCAATGCTTTCCGTTCTCGCCTCAAGGAGTTGGGCTATGAGTTGTCCGACAATGACCTGAATAAGTCGTTTGTTCGGTTTAAAGAGGTGGCGGATAAGAAGAAGGAGATTACGGATTGGGATTTAGAAGCTATTGTTAATGATGAAGTTTATCAGGCACCGGAAGTGTTCCATTTAGAGTTGGTGCAGGTGTCCTGTGGGGATAATTCTAGTCCTACGGCTACGATTACCCTGCGAACACCTACCGGTGAAGAACTTAGTGATGCTGCTATTGGTACTGGTCCGGTGGATGCGGTGTACAAGGCCATTAATCGGGTGGTGAATGTGCCTAATGAACTGATTGAGTTTTCGGTGCAATCGGTAACGGCAGGAATTGATGCTCTTGGGGAAGTGACTATTCGTTTGCGGCACGATGAACGGGTCTATTCGGGTTATGCGGCGAATACGGATATTATTGTGGCTTCTGCACAGGCCTATGTGAATGCGCTGAACCGACTGTATTCAGCCATGCAGAACGGTAAGTTGGGTAATGATCCTGAGTTATCGATAGGATCTAGAGCAGGGGTCTGATCTCAAATTGTTATGGAATTATAGCAAGTCTTATACCCATGAGGTACAACTTGATCCCCCTAAATCCCCCTTAATAAGGGGGACTTTGAGGTTGAGAAGCGTACCTCATAAATTCTAGAAACGCTATATCTAATATCTTAAAGTTTAAACCTCTGCATACTTTGCCTTTCAATATTCAATAATTGTCCCACTGGTTGAAACGGTGGGATTTATTTTTGCTGAAAGGTTTTTGTTGACACTCCCCACTACTCGACTGTTCGATAAAATAAGGTTTTATTTGCCAAGGTCTAGGTCTAAGTTAGGAATTAGGATTGCGTATGTCAGCTGCCGAGCTAAACACTGACAGAAAACACCAACGTCACACAGAGTCAGGCTTTTACTATTTTGCTTATGGCTCTTGTATGTGTCCAGTAGATTTAAAGCGATCGCTTGGGGAAGATACTCATAATTTTGTGATTGGTACTGCTACTCTCAAGGATTATCATATTGGTTTTTATCGCAAATCTCGACGTCGTAATTGTGGGACGCTGGATGTGGTGAAAACTCCTGGGTCAAGGGTTGAAGGAGTTTTGTATCATTTACCTTGGCGGGTGAGTGAAGCTTTGGATCTGCGGGAAGAAGTGCCTCGCGGTAGCCACCGCGAGGCACA